>JASFBJ010000463.1 GCA_030149585.1 Desulfobacterales bacterium
CCCAGCGTGAAGTTGCCGAGAAATGGTCTCTCAGCCAGCAAAGTATTTCAAAAATAGAGAACGCAAAAGATAACCACATTTCGCTTCACACCTTAAATGAATATGCGCGGGTCTTGGGCTACGAACTTCATTTTACGTTAAGACCTCGGGTCAATTAACAGTTAGCATTGATTATTGCTATACTGCATGCGCAGCTATAATTTGCGCGTATTTTATCTATCTATTTTATGTGTGTTTTTCTTTTGCCATCTTTCCTGTCCGCCGGTATTTTTGGTGGATTAACGGCAAAAGAAAAGATAATTTTCCCTGCGGTCTCTGAGTCTCCGTGGTGAACATTTATCATCTCTTCAAATTGCTCTGCTCAAAAATCGAATCCGAAAGTCCAATGTTGTAATCCACGTTGTCATACTGCATCAGAGTTTTTGATCTCTTGAGGGGCGTTTCCGCCATTATCTTGGTAACCGTCCAGATACCCTTAATCTCTTTAAACCCGCCATAGATTGCTGTTTTAAAATGCTTACCCCTTTTGTTGTAGTATTCCACCTTCATAGGAAGACAGGTATCCTTCCTGACCCAGACAACCCGCTTTGAGTAGTTGGTGTCTTTCTGCTTCTTAGCTATCCTCTCCACTACATAGCAATTCACGCCGGAAAATTCTTCCGACCTTAGAAGCTTATGTTCGTCATCATCTACTTCTCTTTTTTCTATATCCTCATTGGCAAAATCACTTCTCATAAAGCTGCCCTTCTTGCTCCCTCCGCTTATGCGGCGCACCAGGCTCTCTGCCGGAAGAAATACCCACATATTATCATCCCGATTGACGTCCTCATAACTCCAGATGAGATACATAATCCCTCTGACATCCGGCGGTTCGATAAATTTAATCAATCCCCGCTCATCCGGGCCGTATTTCTTATTACAGCTCTCCATCTTTCTCATAAGCTTCTGCCCCTTGCGGTTGATCACCATGACCGCGGTTCTTTTGGAATCACGGCTCGTATCCACTGCATCCATTTTAAGGGCAATATTCAGGCCGGTGAGTTGTTCCGCCCGAGCTGGACACGTAAGATAAACTAATAAAATTACAAACAAAACAAACCACGGTTTTTTCATAATAACCTCCCCATTCCTACTTCGATTTCCGGCCAATATCCAGATCCATCGGAGCAATGGGTGTATCTATCGTGCGTGAACGCACCGATTTGAAACCAACGCGAAGCATGGAATTGGCAATGAATCCCTGATCAAGTCCAAAATCATTACCCATAACTGCTGTTGGAAGCCAGGCCAGCACCATGGTTTCAGGCCTTGTTTTTTCGTGAGTCAGACCATCGTGAAAACTGATAAACACACCGCCGGGATTAAGAGCATCATAGATTTTTTTTAATACATGATCGATATCATGTTTTGCAAAATTAAGCGTCGCACCTGACCATATAAAATCGTAGCCCTCGCCGATGGAATCACTAAGATAATCACCAGCCATAATTTTTACCCTCTCCTCCATTTCATATTCTTGTATATAGCCTTTTGCCACTTCCAACACTTCATGGCGTTCATAAATTATTCCCTGCATATTCGGATGTTCGGCAGTAATTGCAATCCCGATAAGTCCGGCGCCACCACCAAGATCCAGCATTTTTTTAAAGGAAGGAAACTCAGGCAGATTCGCAACAAGCTTTGCTATTTGCTGTCCCATGCCGGCACGCTGATAATTCGCAGTCAAAGCTGCCATTTCAGCCCATACCTTCTCGGCGCCTATACTCTCTCCTGAAGGTGGCGGCGCTCCTTTTTTAATCAGTCCGGCCATATCCTCCATAGCCGTTTCCATCCACCGGGACTGAGCCTTAAAAAACCCTCCCAGATATGTTGGCCTTCCCTCTACAAGAAATGCGTCAGTCTGAGGTGTGTTCCAGTAAAGCGCATTCTTTTTCAGCACAAATCCACCGGCTGTAAGACTGTTTAGAAAGTAAACGGTATTTTCAGGATCAGAATAAATAGCGCTCGCAACCGTCTCAGCAGATACGGGCTCTGACAAATGATTGAAAATTTTTAATTCCAGACCTGTCATCATGATCTTTGCC
>JASFBJ010000464.1 GCA_030149585.1 Desulfobacterales bacterium
AAGATAATGGAAAACATCTTTTTCAATTTGTGAATGAAATCCTGAAATAACACATCTGCCTTTTTCCCTTTGCTCAATGGCCCAGTCATAGGATTTAAGGATGATATCTGCAGGGACTTTGCGTGAGCACAAAAACGCGGTTTTATGCTCTTTTATTATTTCCTGGTTTCCGATAAAATTCATTTTTTTAAAAAAGGCAATATTATCATCCTGAATACCTGCATCATTTTCAAAATTCCCGACATATCGTTTTTTAATTTATGCATTGGAAAAATATTTGCCTGGATATATTTTTTGAGCCAGGCCCGCTAAAAGTGCGCTCCGTAAAAACAACTTGCCCTGTGTGTTTAAATAATAAAACAGATGATGAACGTGTGCCGTAGGTGGGGCTTTTAATAAAAACAGATGAGAGCAGGCGCTCCCACTCAAGGCCAATACCCGTATCAGGAAGCTTTTCATCCAAAGGCCTGGTTTCATCCTTTAAAAACTGAAAGATAGCCTCAATATCAATTTTGTTTCCAAGACCAATTATTTTTTTTAAAGCAGTTTTCCCTGTTTTAACTTTTGGCCAGAGCGTATCCAGCAAATGGTTGCTTAAACCATAAAGACCTGGTTTTAATTTCCTGATTAAAGATTCCTTATTGGAATAATAATAAAGGTCAAAAGCATCTCCAATCAATAGATTAAAACCATTATAAATAGAACCATTTTCGTTGATATCCTCTAAATATTGGCGAGCCGCGCAATTTCCTTTTAAATAATCACTAACCAGGTGTCCTCTTGAAGGCGCCCTGGAATTTATATTAAAAACATCCCGATAATTGGTAAGGGCAGCAAATCGGCCGGAAGTTGTAGCTCCCAGCCAGGTGCCTCCTTCCTTTAAGTCCCGTCCAGCCAGAATCCAGGGGAAATCGTCCCAATAGTGAAGCCGGCGGGTTGGCCTGTCAAAATACTCATCCCGGTTACCAGCTATAATTAAAGGATAGTCAGAATTAATTTTATAAGCAAAGATTATAAGACACATTTTATTTCTTGCGTAATAATATAAAATTAAATAAATACACAAAACACGCTTAAACATCAAGTCGCTATAATCTTCTTTTTCATTCTTTTTTACCGGTTTTTTTTTATACTAAGGAACGAGGACGAAATAGTCAGAAAACCTGGATAAAAATTTACGCCAGGTCAAGAAGATCAAAAAGGTTATTGGCCAGATCTACAAGCATAATTTTATTTCGAAGCAGAGGTTGTTTTTTAAGTAAAATTTTTTTAACCTCAGCACATTCTAGGCAGGCAATCAAAGTCACTGCATGGGGCAAAACTCCAAGTCTTGTTTCTGCCCCTTTTTTCTCGCTGAGAAACTGAGGAGAGCCATAAATCAACTCAAGGCCCTTATCCTGAGGAAAGATAGTCGTTATATGGCCGTTTTCTCCTCCAATCGCTGCTGAAATAAAGGGTAATTTATTTTGCTTTGCGGCTGTTTCCAGGATAAATCGGGTTTCAATATTATCCAGACAGTCAACTACAAGATCTGCCTTGTGTATTATTTTGCCTGCATTTTCTTCATCAAGGTATACTGGCCAGGTCTGTATTTTGATGCTTGAATTAATATTTTTAATTTGAGTTTCAGCGACTTGTGCCTTAGACTTACCGATCAGGTTTTCATTGCAAAACACCTGACGGTTGAGGTTGCTCTCCTCAAAATAATCTCCATCAACCAGAATCAGGCTGCCGATTCCCAATCGCGCTAAATTAGAGGCCACGACTCCTCCCAATCCACCAAGCCCCACAATGCAAACTTTTGAATTTAAAAGAAAGAGCTGATCCTGTATTGAAAGTGTCTGCATATTACGGGAATATCTTTCAGGGATAATATTATTTTTCAGAGCAATTATTTCCACTTTTTTGCCTTTAACGCCAAATTCTTTTGCAACTCGGTCAATGGTTTTTTTTGAAATGCCTCTATAGGGAGTGTTATCAGGGAATTTATTTTGCTTTGACTTCTGTTTAAGTTTGTCACGCAGTTTATCTTTCATTATTTTTGGCCTTTGAATTTTTTGCCGAATCAATTCTTAAACC
>JASFBJ010000465.1 GCA_030149585.1 Desulfobacterales bacterium
AAAAATGGTTTTCTGGATAGGATATTGAACAAATGAAAAAAACTCAATATTTTGAATATACACGAAAGCGACCTGATCGTGCACAAATAAAAGATAAATGGATAAAATATGTAATTGATAATCCAGAGAAAACTCAAACCCAGTCAGATGGAAGGATTCGGAGATGGGCTAAGATAGCTGCGGTGAATAAATATTTAAGGGTTATTTTATTAGAAGATCGTGAAACAGTACATAATGCTTTTTTTGATAGGTCTTATAAGGAGGATAAATAATGCGGGTAAAATATTTTTCCGACACTGATACCGCTCATTTGGAATTCCTTGATAATGATGTGTATGAAACAAGAGAGATCAGTGAAAATATTTATGTTGATCTAGATCAAAATGGTAATTTAGTAAATATGACAATTGAGCATGCAAAGGCTAATGCGGGGCTTAGGGAATTTTCATACCAGGAAATGATAGCACAGACAGCATAAGCCCGCCGAACCAGGCGCTGAGAGGGACTGGGCAAAGCCGCGTCGTTTTTTGAAAGGCAATATTTAATCGGCAGATTTATGCGTTTATCAAGGTTTTAGCTTATCGTTGCCCAGCCACTCAGCTTTACGTTCTCGCGCCGAGGAAAGCCCCTGCGTATATCTTGCCGGGTGAAAGACCCTGGTGGACGTCGTGTAACCGGCGTTTCTACCGCGAGATGCCAAAATAAATCGTATACCATATAGATAGTAGCAAAAAAGATGTCACAGTATATTCTTACTGGGTACGTTGAAAATGCGTTAGCAGGCGCAGAATATGATAAACTTAAAGATGGGACATTCTCGGGAAGCCGTCATCAATTTACGGTTTTTGGCTACCACCGTCTGCGAGATTGAAGATGCGATTAAATCGACCTTTAATAATTTTGAAGATTCTGTTATTCATCTACAACAGTTATGCATGAAGTTGGAGCGAATATTGGGTATATTGTATCACTGTGCCGTCTTCAAAAAGGGGCAAGAGACTAACAGAGAAAAATTTCTGACCACAAAAAAAAAGAGCATTTCTCTGAACTGAGGAAATGCTCTTTTTTTTGCGCGAACCCTTAGCTTTTGCCGATTTCCCGGCTGATATACAAATCTTTTTTTTTCCAGAGAGTATTTAGCAGCTGCTGAAATTTTATCCGAAACTTTCGATCCTGTAAATAATTACCGATCATTTCCTTAGTAATTGGAAAACATTTTACCTGTACTTTAATCTTTCTGATATCTCCGCAAACATATTCCCAAAATGTTTTCCGGCCATCAGGATAAATAATAGTAACATCCAGTATGAGATGTATCTGATCTTCCATAGCTGCCAGGACAAAAGCCAGGCCACCGGCCTTGGGTTTTAACAGGTTATTATAAGGCGAATTTTGGCGTTTATGCTTGTCTTTTTTAAAACGGGTGCCCTCAACAAAACTCATAACTGTGATGGGAATATTTTTAAACTTTTCACAGGCTTTTTTAGTAATTTCCAGATCTTTACCTTTTAAATGTGGATGCTTTTTTAAATACGAAACCGAATAACGTTTCATAAAAGGAAAATCCAGAGCCCACCAGGCCGCACCAAGCACTGGAAACCAGATTAACTCTTTTTTAAGAAAAAACTTGAGAAAGGGTATTTTTCCATAAAATATATTTTGTAAAACTAAAATATCAACCCAGGACTGGTGATTGGCTGTCACCAGATACCAGTTATCCCGGCGAAGTCCTTCAAGCCCTTCCACCTGAATTTCAACCCGGCTGAAAATTTTCTGATTTAGAATATTAACTCTGACCCAGGTGTTTGCTAACCAGTTAAGAATTCGGCTGCAAATATTTCTCCAGGCTGTCAAAGGAATAATGACTTTAAAAATGGTAAAAATCAAAATAAATGATACCCAAAATATTGTATTCAGGGTATAAGCTGTTAGAGATAAAATTCCATTTATGCTTCGAATAATTTTGTTAAACATATTTAGTAAACACCCCAATAAATAAGATTGATAAAATTGATAATTAGAAAAGAGTATATTTTTTTATATTAAAGTATAAGGATTTGGCAAGCTAAAATAAG
>JASFBJ010000466.1 GCA_030149585.1 Desulfobacterales bacterium
AAAAACTGAATAATAATTATAATTTATTTTATTATAATAGTAAAGTTTTGTTTGGAATTACCGAAATAATATATTATAGGGCGCTTACAATAAAAAAAAATAGTTATTGACCAATTGATTTAAGTCCATTCTTAAATAACTATTTTGCCCAAAAGCGGAATGCCTTTTTTTAAACCCTTAAATATTTATTGGAGAAATGGAGACCAAATGGATGATTTTTTACATAATTTAAGGAGCGGAAATCTAAGATTGCCGGATCGTAGTCAGAAAAAATACCAGAACACCCAACGTAGAGGAAATAATTATCAAAAAAAAAAAGACTCTGAATCAAAAATTATAAACGAAAGCCTGGCCGCGGTTAAAATAATCCTGGAAAGCATTTCTGAAAATCAAAAAAAAATTGCTGAAAATTATGCTGTTCGACTGGCTGCTGAAGAACGAAAAGCTGATGCAATGGAGACTATTGCCGAGTATTTAAAAAATTTATTACCTGTTGAACAAAAAATATCCCCGGATAAAGAGCAAAATCAGCAAAAGTCCAATTTGAATCTGAAATTGGATCATGAAAACAGGGGGGAAATTTTTAAAATCGTGGAAAAAATGCGGGAAGATGAAATAAGCTGGGAAAAAATAGCTGCCCACCTTACCATTGAAAAAATTCCGACTTTATCCGGCAAAGGGCGGTGGCGAGGTTCTACCCTGCAACGGCTCTATACTAAAAATCAGGAAAAACAGCTTTAACTATTGGTATATTAAAAAAAAGTTATCTTTAATCTTCCGATTAATTAAACACTTTGCTTTAGCTGTCTGCTAATTATTATTTCGATACCATTTCCAGGTAAGTGCCAAGCCATTTTTAAATGAAAATTCCGGTTTAAAATTTAATTCTGAACTGATTTGGTTAATATTAGCAGCTGATTCAAGAATATCTCCAGATCTTGCTTCGCAGTATTCAGGATTTTCCCGTGTACCGGAAATATCGCTTATTAATTGCCAGAGATGATTGATGCTGGTTGTTTTGGAGGTACCTGTATTAAACACCTTATTTTCTAGAGCCATTGCGTTTGCAGCCAGAAGATTTGCCTGCACCACATCTTTAACAAAGATAAAATCTCTAGTTTGCTTACCATCTCCATATATGCGGCACGAGGTTTTTTCATTGGCGCAGGTGAGAAAAATAGATATCACACCGGAATAGGGAGATGAAGGATCCTGACGGGGGCCATAAACATTAAAATACCGCAGGCAAACGGTTCCCAAACCATAAAGGGTTGAATATAAATCAGCATAAATTTCATTGCTCAATTTTTGCACTGCATATGGACTTTGCGGTTTAGGTGTCATAGATTCATGTTTGGGCAATTCAGGTGAATCTCCATAAACAGCGCTTGAGCTAGCCAGGATTACGCGTTTGACGCCATGCCTTCTGGCCCCATCAAGCACATTAAGTGTACCTATTTCATTGACCAGGGCTGATTCAACCGGCTGTTTAACGGTTTTGGTCACCGATACCACGGCAGCTTCATGAAAAATAACCTCGCAGCCGTTTATTGCCTTATCAAGTATTTTTTGATCCTGAATATCGCCTTTATAAAAGGTGATATATTCTTTAACCTGATCCAGATTAGAAAGTTTGCCGCTTGCCAGGTTATCCAGAACATTTACCCGGCATCCACCATCAACAAGCGCGTCAACCAGGTGAGAGCCTATAAAACCTGCGCCACCTGTTACCAGAGCTTTTTTAAATGTAAATTTCATTAAAAATTCCTTTTTGATAAATTTATAAATAAATGTTAGCTGATTTAGTAATGGAAATAAAGAGCAGAAAAAGCAGGATAAACTGCCGCCAATGTATACATTATTATATCACCTGGGATAATAAAGCCCCCCATGGTTGCCGTGCCATGGGTTTTAAAAGCAAAGAAATTCCCAGCAGGGTTGTTTTCAAACATTCAAAGACGACCTGTTTAAAATTTAAAAGCAAAGGATAATTTTAGCCTTTTGAGATTTTATTCATATATCTAAGGCACGAGAACAAAATAAGTTTATCAATAAGTT
>JASFBJ010000209.1 GCA_030149585.1 Desulfobacterales bacterium
TCATTATCAAGGCCGTCTCCTAAATTATTTTGATTATCCAGTTCCAGATTACCAGCCTCAAAAGAGTGTTCTCCAGGAGATAAAGATGGATGATTATAGGACAGGCTGGTTAATTTTTCCATCCTGTCCACTGCAAGATCCAATCTTTCAGTGAGATTACCGGCGGCAGTTGTACTCCCGATTGAATGTATCTGAAGGGCTGCCACACCTAAAATTCCAATGGAGAGAATCGCCATTGCAATCAACACCTCAATTAGTGAAAACCCCCTGAAACAAGTTGCAAAATGAGTTGGTTCATTATTTTGACGGGTCATTTCTCTTAGCCACGCCCCTAAGGAACGAGGACGAATTATTTAAAATCTATATTTTCCAAGATTACGACATTTGATTTCACAGCTTAACATCCTGCGCAAAAACCCGTCAGGAGCTGCTGCCCGATCTAAAATAGCATGGCCCTGCTGGTTATAATAAATTTTATTATCATGCACCGGCATAAATAAAACAGGGACTATGCTGCCTGATCTGGCAATCATTGTAATTTGCACTGATCTGATTTTGGAAAGACCGGTTGTTACACTGCCTGTGCCGTCATCATCCAAAAGATTGCCGTTTTCATCCAGGTAGACGAAATTCAATGCATCTATATTTAAGCTGACCGGCTGCCGGTTGCGACGCAATTTACCATCCTTTAAGTCAAAAACGACCCTTTCATGAGGATCATCAGTATCACCATCATACCACTCTGCTTCATCAGGTTCGTCAATAAAACCATCCTGATCATTATCCAAACAGTCATGGCCTTCATCTTGAAAGCCATCACCGTCATTATCCTTGCCGTCATGTTCGCCACCTGTGATATCCGCTGTAAAAGATAACCTGTTTACTGTCGCCACCTTGATACCGGCTCCGGCATTTAAGCCTGGATCAGAGCCGGCCATTTGAATATCGCGCTTTAGACGAAACATACCTGCTCTTAGATTCTGCTGCATCTCAACAACTGCCTGATGAGTTGTATATCCCATTAACTGGGAACGAAAGGCAGCATAAATACTGGATAAAAGAACCCCCACAATTGCAAGTGAAATCAAAAGTTCCAGCAATGAGAAACCAGTTTTAGCAGATAAAATCTGATCTGGATTTTTAGGAAAATGTTTTTTCGCAAACATGGTATTTTCACTGAACTCTGGTATTACCCACAGCGCTTAAAATAATACGGCGGCTATCCTGACGATTATTCGCGAGAATAACTGTGCCCACAAAACTGGGAAGCCCGCGGCTGTTAAAACGGGTTCGGGGCCGGCCAAAGCCAAAAGCCGCTTTGGTCATTCTAATGCCGGATTGCAGACTGCCTTTGGTGATCAGTTTTTCCTGCATATCAAAGGTCCAGTTATTGGCCTTATCCGGAACTCCATTACGATCTATATCCAGACTACCTGCTCCATTATCTATAAAAATAATATAGTTCCCCTCAAGTTGTCCGTTTTTATCAGGATCAAAAAGAACCACCACAGCGGCATTTTCCTTAACAGCTCTTAATCTTGCATATTGCAGGGCAGATAAAAGATCCGCGGTAGATGCTTTTAACCTGTAACGTGGAAGCCAGCCAAGCAGATTGGGGGTGGCAAAAGCCGATAAAATTCCCATGATAGCAATAACGGTCAGCAATTCGATCAGAGTGAAACCAGCTTGACGTTTCATAGCAGGCCTCCGTCTTTCTCGTCTAATTTGAATTATTCAGGATATATTGACCGTCACATAAATAATTTCACTGCGTTATCGGTCGGAGATATACTATTAGTATTATCTCCTTTCTCTGGCCTTGTTAAATTTATTATGTGACAATCTACAGATTTTTTATAGAAGATCGTACGGAAAATATTTAAAAAAGATAATCAACAAAATTCAGAAAAAATACAATACTTGATAATTACTTATAAAATACGGATATTTTCTAAGTAGTGGGAGTATATTTTAGCTTTGTTTCAAATAGTTAACCGCATTTTCAAAAATGCAGGTTCCAGTTAAGACAGGCAGCTTTGGTTCTTTTTTCTCTCTTTTGCAAATTTCTTTTATATAAAACCAGTCAGGATGATTGGTTGGATGGTTAAAGGCTTCAGGATGTGGCATTAAACCGAAAACACGACCACTGGGGTCACAAATTCCGGCAATATCCGCCAAAGAGCCATTTGGATTAAAGGGAAATTTCTGCATTGCGGCTGTGCCGTCCGGCCAGGCATAACGAATAACTATTTGCTGATTAAGCTCAAGCTGATCAATAACTGTCTGATCTGCATAGAATTTTCCTTCGCCGTGACGCACGGGCAGTTCCAGGTGATCAAGGCCTTTTGTAAACACACAAGGTGATTTTTGATTAATTTTCAGATGCACCCAGGTATCCTGAAAATTTCCACAATCATTATAGGTCAAAGCTACTGCCCGGCGGCAATAATTATTATCAATGCCTGGTAATAGTCCGAGGTTAACCAGGGTTTGAAAACCATTGCAAATTCCTATTACCAGATTGCCCTGCTCAACAAACTCAAGCAATTTATCTCCAATATTGGTTTTTAGCCGCACAGCCTGCACCACGCCGGCGCCATGATCATCGCCCCAGCTAAATCCACCTCCAAAAACAAGAATCTGAAAATCAGTCAGGCAGACCGAGCCGTCAATCAGATTATTGATATGAATTCTACTTGCAGCCGCGCCTGCCATCTCAAAGGCATAGGCTGTTTCATTATCACAGTTTAATCCATAACCGGTTAAAATAAGGGCTTTGATTTTACTCATAAAAGATCCTTAAATGGCCTTTGCCAGGCCTGTTTCAGGGATTTGACTGGTGTTGATAAAATTATTCGGCCTTTTTTGCCCTGAATCACAAGATCTGCTTTGGCATTTACCTTGCCGATCAAAGCGCAGGGCAAGCCGTCAAAAAGAGCTTCAAAGGCAGATTGATTTGCCGGATCAATGGTTATAATAAAACGTCCGGCAGATTCGGAAAAAAGCAGGATATTATCCTGCAAAAAATCCCTGGCAGGTAATTTGGCAAGATCAGCAAAAATTCCTAAACCACCGCCCATGGCCACAAATGCCAGATGAACCGCCAGACCGCCCCTGTATATCCCATGGGCTGAAGCAACCAGTTCCCGGCTGATTGCCTGAAACAGGGCCTTATATATCAGACTAAATTGATCAGCATCAACCTTTGGAATATTTAAACCCGTATAACCAAAATGCTCGTAATATTCAGAACCACCAAGCTCGTTGCGCGTTATTCCCAGAATATATACCAGGTCATCGGCCACCTTGCACTCCATGGTAACACATTTTCTGATATCGGCAATAACCCCTGTAGTTGAAAACTGCAATGTCTCCAGAGCGGAAATTTTATGGCGCTCACCATATTTTCCTGCCAGATGACCATCCACATACATACTGTCTTTACCGGAAAGCAGTGGAATTTCATATCTCACACAAATATCGCGCAGGGCCCGGCAGGATCTGACAAGCTGGGCTGCTTTAAATTTGCCGTCTGGATTGGTTTTTGAATCAAACCGGATATTGGGCCAGCAAAAATTATCAACGCCTCCAACATGCTCTGGATCTCCCCCAACAGCAATCAAACGACGCAAAGCCTCATCAATAGTGCAACTTGTCATATGATAGGCATCAATAGCGGAATAGGCTGGTAATATGGCCTGAGCAAAAGCAAGTCCTTTGTTGGAATTCAGTACAGGCCGCAAAACACAGGCATCTGAATTTATATCCCGTTCAACTCCTGCCAAAGGTTTAATCACACTTGTTCCCTGAACTTCATGGTCGTATTGCCTTGTGATCCACTCTTTGGAGCAGATATTGGGCCTGGCCAGAATATCATTTAATAAGGCATTATAATCATCAGGCTCACTTAAAACCGGTTCATATAAGCCTCGACAGGAAGGCGACTGCCAGCAGGCTTCAAATTTCCACTGGGGAAATCCGGATTTCAGGAGATCCATATCAATATAAGCGCAAATATTTCCCTGATAGCTTATCTTGAGTTTGCCGGAGTCTGTATAAGTTCCAATTACCGTGCTTTCCACAGCATGTTTTTCAGACAAGGATAGAAAAGTGTTCAAATTTTGAGGGCTAATCGCAATCGTCATTCTTTCCTGAGATTCAGAGATCCAGATCTCCCACTGATCAAGCCCTTGATATTTTAAAGGCACTTTTTCCAGCTGAATTTCACAGCCATTGGAAAAACGAGCGGTTTCACCCACTGAAGAGGAAAGTCCGCCCCCTCCATTATCGGTGATAAACCGAATCAAGCCCTGGTCCCTGGCTTCCAGCAGAAAATCCTGCATCTTTTTTTGGGTATATGGGTCACCAATTTGTACATGACCGGCCGGGGTATGTTCGGAAAATGTCTCGGAAGCTGCCGTAACACCGTGAATTCCATCTTTACCCACACGACCGCCGCTCATAATTACAAGATCTCCAGGAAAGATTGTTTTCTGATCAGACGGTTTTCCTTTAATCTGTGCCGGCATAATGCCAAGGGCTGTGACATAAACCAGACATTTTCCCATATAACCTGGATGAAATACTACCTGGCCAAATGGTGTTGGAATTCCGCTTTTATTTCCACCGTCCCGAACACCTTCAATAACACCATCCAGCAAACGCCGCGGGTGCAGGTGAGGTCGCAGCTCGCCTTTATAATCCTTGTGCCCCACACAAAAGCCATAACTGCCCATGATCAGTTTTGAGCCCTTGCCAGTTCCCATAGGATCCCTGTAGACGCCTACAATCCCGGTAATTGCCCCGCCATAAGCCTCCATATTGGAAGGTGAATTATGGGTTTCGCCGGTAATTACATAAAAATGATCATCATCAAATCGGCCGATTCCAGCATTATCCCACAGCACTGAAATCACCCAGTCTTTTTTTTTTTTAAGAGCGAGTGTCGGACTTTCAATACAGGTTTTAAAAAGGCTGTCAATAACTTCAATCTGGCTGGAATCTGAATTACGATAGGAAAAACATCCCTGAAAAGTGTTATGATTACAATGATCACTGCGAGCCTGGGAAATATATTCCAGTTCAATATCAGTGGGATCAGCCAGGCCGATTAAAGCTCTTTCCTTAATGACTGCAGGATTCGTAAAATAGGCCCTGATGGTGGGGATATCATCAGGATTTAATGCCAGATTGCGCTGATCACTGATCTTTTGCAATGTTTTATCACTATCCACTGCAACAGAGCTAACAGTTGGGATATGATCAAGCAATACTCTGGGTATAATAAAACCAGTACCCTCTGCTAAATCCCAGTCAGAGGCGGCAATAACTTTCCATTGCTGAATTATACTGTTGGCCAGCAGCTCGCCTGCGATCTGTTCAACCTCGGCAAAGGTTAAATCAGCGCCTTTCAGGCAATAGCGTTTTGAAGTATAAACCGCCTCGTCAGGAGTAAATTTAATTTTTAGAATATCTTCAATAGCCTCTATTGCCGTGCTGCCGGGGTTATCTTTAACACCCGGCCTATAACCAACCCAGATTATCCAGTCAAAATCAATATTCAAAGGTTTGAGGGAAGAGATTTGCGTCACTGGATTGGTAAAGACTTCGTCTTTAACCAGCTCGCATTGGGCATCGCTTAAATCCGCATCAATTGTGATTATATTGATTATACGAACTGCTTTACATGAAATCCCAAAATAGTTTTTAGCCTTTTGTCGGATACCTTCGCCCTTGGCGTCAAAAAGATCAGCTTTTAAGGCAATTTCTATTCTATGCGGCATTTTAACTCACTTTCAACACCCTAAATTAGGCATCCTTCATCAATGGCCAACGATAGTTTACACTTTTGACGGTTATCGCTTTCTCGTTCCCACGCTCCAGCGTGGGAATGCATACCACATAGAGTTCCCACGCTGGAGCATGGGAACCAGGCAGCCATATGTACTTTCCACAATATTATATCTTACTGAATTTACGTCACTTTCCGGGCAAATCCTGCTTTTTTCTTTCAATCAAACGCCGTACCAGCAGTGAAAGCAATAGAGCTAATCCAGAAACTTCTATCTGCTCTGGTTTTTTTAAATTTTACCAGTATTGCTTTATCTTACTGTTATCATATAATAAAAAAAATTGGGCTGTGTATGCAAAAAAAGTGTGGAATATAAGTTGAAACATTGCGCTTAAAACATAATTGCCTTGAACCTGATGGGTGACCCCATGTGCCTGTTTTTGTGCGAGCCATTAACCAGGCAAAAACTTAATCAGCAGATTAATCCAAAACTATCAATCTCTTTTATCTGTACAGCTTTTTTAAGAAGCTCTTTTAACTTTGCAGGGTCATTTATTTGATTTATTTTATCAATAATTTCAGATGAAATTTTCCCAAAACGTAATTCAATAACCTCTATGATATTTTCTTTTGTATTTTGAATTATTCCTTGCTGCATTCCTTGCTGCATTCC
>JASFBJ010000467.1 GCA_030149585.1 Desulfobacterales bacterium
TCGCAGCAGTCCTCAATAACCCATAAGTCATGCTTTTGGGCAACCCGCAGGATTTCATCCAGATCAAAAGGATTACCCAAAGTATGCGCAAGCATAATAGCCCTGGTCTTTTCAGAGACCGCTGCTTCAATCAGATCTGATTTGATATTATATGTTGGAATATTTACATCAACAAAGACAGGAATCAGACCATTTTGAATAACAGGATTTACAGTTGTTGGAAATCCAGCGGCAACTGTAATGACTTCATCACCCGGTTTAAGTCGTCTTACCCCAAGTCTGGAGGAAGTGAGCGCCGAAACCGCCAAAAGGTTTGCCGAAGACCCGGAGTTGGTAGTAAGAACATGGTTGGCACCAAGATACTGCGCAAATTTCTTTTCAAAGGCATCGTTAAAACGACCGGTTGTCAGCCAAAAATCAAGAGAACAATCAATTAGACTCTCTATTTCCTCCTGGCCATACACCCGTCCTGAAACAGGAACTGTGGATTTGCCTGGAACGTAGGAATCTACAATTTTGGGACGATGGACTCCCAGAAAAAATGCTTTTGCAGATCTTGAAAAAGACTGACGCAGAAGTGTTTCCAAGAATTCAATAGGAATGCGGCCAATTTGAGTGTGAACATATTTTGAATTAATTAGAATCTGCCTGCTGGCTGGAAAAACAGCAGGTTTGTCAAGACGCCCATCTATCACCATATCCGGTTCAATCACGATATGTTCTTCCTCACACCATATGCTATCCCTGGCAGATCCTGGTATGGCAAGATATTCGTCTTTTAAATTTGATTCGGAAATAATTATCAATGGCCTGGCTTGCCCTTTGAGCACACCTCCCAGGTTTTGATACTCTTTTTTACAAACAACCAAATCACCAATTTGATACATTTCTTTACCTGAAGCATTCTTTTCTGTTATGCGGAAAATTCTTCGATCTGTTTTATACAAATTTTATATGGATCGCTTTGTTTATATTGTTTATACCAATCAACTGTTTTTTCAACCGCTTTTCCAATATTCCATACCGGCAGCCAGTCAAGATATGACATGGCTTTGCTTGTATCCAGATTTAAGAAATTTGTTTCATGAACATTCTTGTTTCCGGCTCTGATTGCCCAACTGCCGGCTCCCCATTCCGCTACGACCATATCAGCAATCTTTCCAACAGATATACTGGATTCATAATTTGGTCCGAAATTCCATGGCCCATAAATTTTTTCAGGCGCTTCCCACATTTTAGCTGCGAGAAGGAGATAACCTGCAAGAGGATCCAGCACATGCTGCCAGGGGCGTGTTGCATTGGGGTTACGTATTTCAATTGTCTTGTTGACTTCCAGAGCCCTTATACAATCAGGCACGATTCTATCTTTTTGCCAGTCGCCGCCTCCAATTACATTGCCGGCCCGCACGGAGGAGATACTCTTTTGATGAGTACTAAACTCAACGGGATTAAAAAAAGACCGCCTGTAGGCTGCAGTTACAAGTTCAGAGCAGCCTTTGCTTGAACTATAAGGATCAAATCCACCCATAGTATCGGATTCACGGTATCCCCAGACACTCTCCATGTTTTCATAGCACTTATCACTTGTAACATTAACTATAACCTTGACTGAATTGCTTAACCTGCAGCATTCAAGTATATTTACTGTCCCTCCGATATTAATGTCACAAGTTTCTTTTGGACTTACATAAGATTCTCTGACAAGAGGCTGGGCCGCGAGATGAAAAACAAACTCTGGCTGATATTCTTCAAAAACATTCATTATTCTTTTAAAATCTCTAATATCACCAACTATATGGGTAATTTTATCTTTAAGGCCTGTTACAACAAAATTATCTTTGTTCGTGTAAGGTTCCAAAGCATACCCGAAAACATCGGCTCCTAATTCTTTAAGCCAAATAGTCAACCATGACCCTTTAAAACCCGTGTGACCGGTCATTAGAACTTTCTTGCCTTTAAATATTTTAAAAATACTATTTAATTTTACCATATTTTTTAATTTAGGAACGAGGACGAAATAACTTCCCCAAGTAGGCACACAGATTTAGGTCA
>JASFBJ010000210.1 GCA_030149585.1 Desulfobacterales bacterium
TATAAAGCAAGACATGGCCGTATTTCCAAACCTGCATTGCTTTGTAGGGACTACCCCTTTTTGCGTGGCATCGGTGGGTTATGTGCCAGACGTGCCAGGGTAGATAATGCCTTTTTGAGCGGCGCCATTTAACCACCCTTTCATTCTTTGCTTAGCCAGCTCATTTTGGCTCCAAAATGAGCCGGCTAAGACCTGAAATAACTTAATTCTATGCTGTTTGTTGTGATGTCAAGTGATTAACTTGGCCAGACCCCAATCGAAAACAATCGAAAGTTAATAATAAATTAACACAGCCTTAATAAATTTGTAATATTAAAGTGGTTTAAAAAGCAATATTAAAAAATTAATAATAAAAACAAAGGGGGCTGAGCTATGGACAAAATAGTGATTATAAGCAACCGGTCAAAGCCTGAAGTTGCAGGAATAGCGAGCTATTTCAAGATTTTTGTACTTTTAGACGGGCAAAGATGGCCTGAAGCTGTGATGCCCGAAGCTGTGATGCCCGAAGCTGTAATGTATAGTTGAGGAAGTTATTTTGTCCTCGTTCCTTAACAACATTATAATATTAGGCAGGATAAAGCATTATTCTACTGTTTTACACCTGAGTAGAAACCATTAAGTTAGTTCCTTCAAAGTCTTTGGCGGACGTGGGAAGCATAATTAAATTTTTTGAAAACCAATATGAAACCAGAGGAAAATAGCATGCAGTTTAATGAAAACGGATATACAAAAAGACAGCGGCAACAGTGGATGGGTATTTTGGCCGGGTCTTTAACCAAAAATCTTGAAAATTCATGGCAAAAGATGCCTGAAAAGCCGGAGTACAAGCATTTGCACAAACCGGAAACAGGCAGCATAATGGTTCGCGGTCGGGCAGGGGGATCCGGAAACAGTTTTAACTTTGGCGAGGTAACAGCTACCCGCTGCACAATACAAATCAAGAATGGACATGTGGGCAGCGCTTATGTATTAGGGCTTGATCATAGACATGCTGAACTTGCAGCCATCTTTGATGCTCTGTTGCAAGACCCTTTGCATCATTGTGAAATTTCAAACAGCGTTGTTTCAAGGCTCAAGGATTCCTATGATAAGCATAAGGAAGAGATTGCAAAAAAAACTGCTGCAACAAAGGTTGATTTTTTTACTATGGTTAGAGGAGAATAAAAAATGCTTTCTTCCATTGATTTAAACAAATTAACGCCGGGATTTTCAGATCCTGTTCAAGATTCACGGCAAACTTTTCGGGCTGTATTGGATGCCATGGCCCATCCTGGACGAATCGTTATTATTGATAATTTTTTTTCCCCACCACCTCCCTTAAATCTTGCTTCAGCCGCTATATGCCTGGCGCTGCTCGATTTTGAGACGACTTTCTGGACCGAGGATCTTAAGGCGAAAGCACCGGGAACCGGCTGGCTGCGGTTTCATTGCGGATGTTCGGTTATACAAAATCCTTTAGAAGCTGATTTTGCCTTGATAACCAGCCCTGATATAATGCCTGCCCTCAACGAATTTAATATTGGAAACGATGAAAATCCCGAGTTTTCAACGACACTTATCATACAAGCCGGCAGATTGAGTGCAACAAAGGGTAAGCGACTAACAGGCCCGGGCATAGAGACTTTTTCAACTTTTAATGTAGAAGGATTAACAAACCGTTTCTGGCAAGACAGGCAGAGTCAATCAGCTATATTTCCTTTGGGTGTAGATATTATTTTTACATGCGAAAACAGGCTTGCTGCTCTGCCGCGTACAACAAAAGTGGAAGGTTAAATTATGTATGTTGCTGTAAAAGGTGGTAAAGAGGCTATAACCAACGCGCATAAACTATTAGCTGAAAAACGCCGTGGCGACCCAAGGGTTCCTGAACTGGGAATTTCCCAGATTAAAGAGCAGTTGGGTCTTTCTGTAGACAGGGTAATGACGGAAGGGTCGCTTTACGATAGCGAGCTCGCAGCCATAGCTATCAAGCAGGCCCAGGGGGATCTGGTAGAAGCAATCTTTCTTGTTCGGGCCTATCGAACTACTTTGTCACGTTTTGGATTTTCAATACCCATAGAAACGACCAGGATGCAGATTCAAAGACGTATTTCATCTTCATTCAAAGATATCCCTGGCGGGCAGATTCTCGGGCCCACCTATGATTATACACACCGGCTTATTGATTTTACTTTGAGGGTTCCTGAAAATGTAAATTCGGAAATCTGCAGGGCTGAATCAGCAGAGAAAGCAATCCAAAATAACATGACGCGAGTTGCTGATCTGCTTGCAAACGAAGGTCTTCTCGATAATGAAGCCACATATGGAAATAACGGGCCGGTAGCTGATTTAACCCGTGATCCTCTGGAACTTCCCGCTGGAAGAGACGTGCGCCTTCAGAATCTCGCACGGGGTGATGAAGGATTCATACTATCTCTTGCCTATTCCCTTCAAAGGGGCTTTGGAGCTTCAGGGCATCCTTTTTTGGGGGAAATACGCTATGGGAAAGTGACCGTGGAATTTGTACCCGAGGAATTGGGATTTCCAATTGAGATTGGAGAGATCCCTATAACCGAATGTATTATGTTCAACCGTTTTATGGGATCTTCCGATACACCTCCCCAGTTTATCAAAGGATATGGATTGACATTTGGCCATTGCGAACGCAAGGCAATGGCAATGTCCATAGTTGATTATGCACTGAGCAGCAGGGAACTTGGGGAAAAAAATGAATATCCGGCACAGGACGAAGAGTTTGTGCTTTTCCACAGCGATAATGTCCAGGCTGCAGGCTTTGTCGAGCATTTAAAGCTTCCGCATTATGTTGATTTTCAAGCCGATCTTGTATTGATGCGAAACCGTCTGGCTGAATTTAAAAATGACGGCAGGAAAAACAGAGGAATAGAAGATGAACAGGCAATCTAATATTCAAAGTAAAGCCGGGACCAAAAATTCATGCATTGATTCATGCATTATGGAGGGATATAATTATGCTTATTTGGATGAGCAGACTAAAAGGATGATTCGCCGTACGATTTTAAAAGCCGTGGCCATACCTGGTCACCAGGTGCCTTTTGGCAGCCGTGAGATGCCGCTTCCATATGGATGGGGAACCGGCGGCATGCAGATAACCGCATCCCTGATAGGTTCTAAAGACATCCTGAAGGTAATTGACCAGGGAGCGGATGATACCACCAACGCTGTGAGTATCCGGCGCTTTTTTTCCCGGACAGCAGGAGTTTTGACAACAACACGAACCCAGGAGGCCACACTCATCCAGACCCGCCACCGTATCCCTGAAACGCATCTGATAAAAGATCAAATCATTATTTATCAGGTTCCTATTCCTGAACCATTGCGTTTTATTGAGCCCAGAGACAAAGAAGTTCGCAGGATGCATGCCCTTAAAGAATACGGGATTATGTATGTTAAACTTTACGAGGATATAGCAAGGCATGGTCGAATTGCAAAAGCATTTGACTATCCTGTATTAGTGAACGGCCGTTATATAATGAGCCCCTCTCCCATACCCAAATTCGATAATCCAAAGATGAACCGCATGCCTGCATTACAGCTATTTGGTGCAGGAAGAGAAAAGCGTATTTATGCAGTTCCTCCATATACTGAAGTTAAAAGTCTGGATTTCGATGATTACCCATTTGAGGTGGAACGCTGGCCCCTTTGCTGTGCTTTGTGTGGTTCAGACAGCAGCTATCTTGATGAAATCATACTGGATGATAAAGGATCAAAACTATTTGTCTGCTCGGATACTGATCATTGCAATAAAAGGGTAGACAAAGGCTATAGGGGCAACCAGGAAAAACCGGTCCAAGAGGCTAAAACCTGCATAAGAACAGGAGAAAGAAAATGTGCATGAAAGATTCAAATCATATCCCTTTGCTAAAAGTTAAATCCATCAGCAAATATTACGGACGCAGAATCGGATGCAGGAAAATTGACTTTGAACTGTGGCCGGGAGAGGTTCTTGGAATTGTCGGAGAGTCTGGATCAGGGAAAACAACATTGCTCAACTGCATTTCAGGACAAATGGAACCTTCCGAAGGCGCTGTCTGGTATGCCGGCAATGGCGGCGTTATTGATATGTGCGCGGCTCCTGAGCCCCAAAGACGGCTTGCCATGCGAACTGAAATGGGAACAGTGTATCAAAATCCCAGGGATGGCCTGAGAATGCATATTAGCGCAGGAGGCAATATTGGCGAACGTCTCATGGCAAACGGGCTGCGGCATTATGGAAAGGTTCGTCGCAAGGCGCTGAACTGGCTTGAAAAGGTTGAAATTGATTCCGAACGGATTGACGATATACCTGTTACATTTTCCGGCGGTATGCAGCAACGGCTTCAAATTGCCCGCAACCTGGTAACCAATCCCCGGCTTGTTTTCATGGACGAGCCAACAAGCGGCCTGGATGTTTCAGTGCAGGCCAGGCTTTTGGATTTGCTCAAAGGTCTTGTCACTGAACTGGATCTTTCAATGGTGATGGTCACCCATGATTTGGCGGTAACACGCCTTCTGGCACATCGCCTTATTGTAATGAAGGACGGCGAAGCCGTGGAATCAGGGCTTACAGATCAGGTTTTAGATGATCCTCAGCACCCTTACACGCAGCTTCTGGTTTCTTCTATCCTTCATCCTTAAATAAGGTCTTTAAATATGAAATGTATGGTAGATGTAGATAAACTAAATAAGGATTTTTTTCTTCATACCCAGGGAGAAGCGAAAATTCCTGTGTTCAAAGATTTTTGTCTGAAACTTGAACAAGGCGAGAGCGTTGCGCTGGTCGGTCCGTCAGGTGTTGGGAAAAGCACACTTTTGCGCCTTCTTTATGGCAATTATAAGACCGGATCAGGTAAAATTATGGTGAACCATGATGGTGATGCGGTCAATCTGGCAGGCGCTGATCCACATACCGTGCTTCATATCCGAAAATGGACCATAGGATATGTGAGTCAATTCCTGCGGGTTATTCCAAGGGTGCCGGCCATCCAGGTTGTCATGGAACCTATGAGAGTCAGGGGTGCATCAGAAAAAGTATCCCGGGTTCTTGCCGGAGAACTTTTGACTCGTCTCCGGATACCGAAGCGACTCTGGTCTTTATCGCCTACAACATTTTCAGGTGGTGAACAGCAGAGAATCAACATTGCAAGAGGATTTATTTCAACCTACCCGGTAATGCTTCTTGATGAACCCACCGCCAGCCTTGATTCCGATAATACGGAAAGCGTGATTGAAATTATAAAAGAAGCAATCAGCATGGGCACAGCAATTATAGGAATTTTCCATGATGAGGATATACGAAACCGGATTGGATCAAGAAGTGTAAAGATTCAGCCTTTTAACAACCATGCCTGCTCCAAACAACTTATTCCAATAGATTAGACGCGGCCATATTTTATAAAAAATTAACCCTCGCCTTATAAAAACCTAATGTTTAAATGGTTAAAAGCCTGTCAATAAGCTCATGATGTTGACAGTTCAATAAGCACTGCAAAAAAATATAGACACAGGAACCAGGCTTAAAAGATAAGGCAATGGAACAGATAAACCAGAATCCATCTGAAAAAACCCCGAGCCGGCGTGTTATGCTGGTTATTTTCGTGTCTCTGGGCGCCAGCGCTTTTCTGGCAGCAAGCCAATTCTTGCTTTACAGATACACTGGAATTCTATCTGTAAAGGCGGATGCCTTTCACAGCACTGCCGACCTGTTTGCAGGGGCATTGGTCCTTGTAACCTGCAAATTTCACCTGGACCGTTTTCCACGCCTGAAGGTCGTCAGCGGTGTGGGTATCGCCTGCCTGATTCTTTTGACGGCGGCCAAGGTGGTCAACGATGTATTCAGTATGCCCAGGCCTGAAACCGTGAATCTGGTTACTGCAATGGTAGTAACGCTCGGTTCTATCGCTATCTCCTATTCTCTGGGCAGATACAAAATTAAAATTGGTAAAGAGGAATCCTTTTCATTGCTGGTTATGGAAGGCAGGCACACCATGACCGATTCGCTTTCCTCATTCGTTGTCCTGATCAGTATCATCGGACAAAAAACAGGGATACAAATTGACGGCCCTTGTGCCCTCGTGATTTCAGCCCTTTTATTCTGGATGGCCCTTAGCGTGGTTCGAGACACTCTTTTTGAAGCTGATTGTCTCCCTTCTTTCAATCTGAACCGCATTCCCCTTCTCAATCCGTTTATTTTACTGGCAGCGGCTTCCATTTTCTATGCATTTTCAGGCTTACATCGGGTGCAGGAGGGAGAGACTGGGATTGTCGAACGGTTTGGCAGATTCAACCGAATAGAAACGCAGGGATTGCACTGCCATCTCCCCGTGCCTTTTGAAATGAGCACAATTTTGGATGTCGGTCTTGTGAGAAGATTTGACATTGGTGTTCAAAATGTCAAAACACAAGATACCAAGGCTGTGGTGGTCTCTCCTGAAGGCACAACTCCCCTGCCTGGTACGGA
>JASFBJ010000468.1 GCA_030149585.1 Desulfobacterales bacterium
GCCCGCACCTTTCCCTGGTAATAGGTGGCCTGAGTCAGCTCGGGTATTTCTTTGCTATCAACTATTTCTTTGATAAAAAGTGCATCAACAACCTGCTCCAAATTTTTTTCCACCAGCTTTTTAATCTCTTTTTCAGTTAAAAAATCACTCATTTTTGCTCCTTTTGCCGACATCTTGGCAGATCTCCGGCAAGGATAGACTGTTAAATATTCATTGCTATCATTCATATATGTTATTTAGCAGATTTTATAAAGACAATAGTTTTTGATAAAATATTTTACAAATCTTTAGCTCTCAAAAATAGATAATTCTTGAATATCTCATGAGCGATTGTTATGAAGAGTTCATTTTTAAATAATTTAAAAATATAATTGCAGGGGTTTGTTAAACTGGAGAAAATATATGTACGTTGTTACAGGAGGAGCGGGATTTATTGGAAGTGCTGTTTTGTGGAAGCTTAACCAAAATGGGGTGGACCGAATCCTTGTTGTAGATAATCTGGGGAAATCCGATAAATGGAAGAATCTCGTTAACCGCAGGTACACCGATTATATTCACCGCTCAGTTTTTTTAGACCGGTTGGAAAAAAACGAATTTAGCCACCTGCAAGGTATTATTCATATGGGGGCATGTTCAGCCACCACTGAAAGAGATGCTGATTTTTTAATGGATAATAATTTTCATTATTCCAGGAGACTTGCTCGCTATGCTCAAAAAAAAAAGATTCGTTTTATAAATGCTTCCAGCGCCGCTACCTATGGAGACGGCGGCAATGGTTTTAAAGACCGGCAGTCTCAATTATCATCCTTAAAACCTCTTAATATGTATGGTTATTCAAAACATCTTTTTGATCTATGGGCACAGCGAAATAATATGCTTGATAAACTGGTAAGCTTAAAATTTTTTAATGTATTTGGGCCAAATGAATATCATAAAGACGATATGAGCAGTGTGGTTTTTAAAGCATTTGGCCAAATTCAAAAAACAGGCCGAATTTCACTTTTCAAATCCTATAAAGCCGATTATGCAGATGGTGAGCAGCAGCGTGATTTTGTTTATGTTAAAGATTGTGTAGGCTTGATCTGGTGGTTTCTGGAGCATCCTGAGATTAACGGGGTATTTAATGTTGGAAGCGGCAAAGCCAGATCCTGGAATGATCTGGCCAGGGCAGTTTTTAATGCCATGAATTTACCCCACAAGATCACCTATATCCCCATGCCGGATTCAATAAAAGATCGTTATCAGTATTTTACCTGTGCTATGATGAGCAAACTCGAAAACCTGGATTATCCCATAAAATTTCATACACTTGAACAAGCTGTTCAAGATTATATATCAGGTTATCTTAGCCAAAACGATCTGTATTTATAAATTCATTTTTTTTAAGAAAGCACTCAATAATGTTTAATTTTCCTGATTTTTCAGCATCTACCATTATCGTGGCAGGTGATATAATGCTTGATCGCTACTTTTGGGGTGAAGTAAAGCGAATTTCACCGGAAGCGCCGGTACCGGTGGTCAGAGTTTCAAAAAAGACCGGCAGTATAGGAGGCGCCGGTAATGTGGCTTTGAATCTGGCTGGTTTAGGTTGCCGTACTTTTTTATTTGGGGTACGAGGAGATGATTCTCCGGGACGTTTTTTAGAAGATCTAATAAAAGAAAAACAGATTAACAGTTGTTTGATTAAAAGCTCAACCCAGCCGACAACAACAAAAACCAGAATTATCGGGCAGGGCCAGCAGATAGTTCGGCTCGATGAGGAGCAGCCTGGCAGGCTTGAACCCGAAACCATTGAAAAATTAATTAAGCGCCTTGCAATTCATCTTGAAAAAGCCAATGCCGTTATTCTTTCAGATTATAAGAAGGGCATATTTCAGGGTGATGCCGCCCAAAAAATAATTTCTCTTTGCCAAAAGGCCAAAATTCCGGTCTTTGTGGATCCCAAGGGGCATTCCTGGGAACGCTATCGCGGCGCTTTTTGTCTGACCCCGAATTCAGCTGAATTTAAACTTGTCAGCATACCCCTTGGGGAGCAAAATAAAAATGC
>JASFBJ010000211.1 GCA_030149585.1 Desulfobacterales bacterium
CCTGACCTAAATCTGTGCGCCTACTTGTGGAAGTTATTTCGTCCCCGTTCCTTAGTACCAAATTTATTTATTTACCCAGCCCCCGATCAAATGCATATGTAAATGAAAAACAAGCTGACCGCCTCCTCTTTCCACATTAAACTTGAGTTTATAGCCGGATTGAGCGACTTTCATCTCTTTTGCCATTTTTTTGCCGGTCATAATCATTTCAGCTAATATTTTTTCATCTTTTGCTTCCAGATCATTAATACTTCGGATATGTCTTTTAGGAACAATCAGCAAATGAACCGGCGCCTGGGGATGAATATCCTTAAATACTATGAGGTTTTCGCTTTCATAAACAAACTCGGTCGGCAGCTCATTATTCACAATTTTACAAAAGAGGCAGTTATCTTCCATTGATTTATCCCTTCTAAAATATATAAATTTTCTATATTCTTCATTTGCCGGTTTTACCCTCTGTTTCCCTGTCACAGGGCGTGGTTCCATTATCTGCGTAGTATATATATCCTTTGGCATGAATTATTCGATATGTCAATAAATCAAAGAGGGTTCAGGGACCTAATTAAGAGGTTTAATAGTCATTAATATTCCCCGGCCATGGAATCTTCCCTGCAAAGGAATTATTTCTAAATCATAAACACCGTCTTTTAATAAAGATTCGCTCATTTTAATGGATCGATTATCTGCCAGGGCAATATTAATTTCGTCTTTTACTTTTTGAGAGAAAAAGCTGGTGATATCTTTACCGATTTCAATACTCTTTTTACCTTTAAACATTGATATGACCATTTGATTAATCAGTACAATCATTCCATCTGAACTGATACCAACAACTGAAATCGGTAAATCATCCAAAACTGATCGAGAAAATTCCAGTGCCTTATTTTGGAGGCTCAATTCCTGAGTCCTTTTTTCCACCAATGCTTCAAGATTCTCATTTATTTGACGCAACTCATCATTTTTTTCAATTACCTGATGATGAAGTTCTTTATTTGTCATTATAAGATCAT
Organism: Desulfobacterales bacterium; assembly: GCA_030149585.1. Taxonomy (GTDB): domain Bacteria; phylum Desulfobacterota; class Desulfobacteria; order Desulfobacterales; family JASFBJ01; genus JASFBJ01. Next base: position 1,014 of record JASFBJ010000211.1, read on the forward strand.
ACTGTTCAAGGGCATTTTTTACTTCAATTTTTAAATTATGATCATTCCACGGCTTTAATAAAAATTTATAGATATTCCCCTTATTAATAGACTCAGTTATAGCATCGACCTCTGTATAGCCGGTTAGAATAATGCGTATCACGTCTGGATATTGTTCCTTAACTATTCGAAGAAATTCAGTGCCTGACGTTTTAGGCATCCTATGATCGGAAATAACCAGGCTGATATCTTCTTTTGCTAAAATTTTCAACCCTTCTTTTGCACTTGACGCGGTAATGAGTTGGTAATCTTCTTTTCTAAGCAATCTTTTTATAGAGTTTAAAATGTTTTTTTCATCGTCAACACATAAAATTTTATGGCAGCCATCCTTCATAATAGTTCTCCAAAAAGATTTTATTTTCTATTTAAGAAAAAAACCGCATGCTTCCTCTATTTTTTTGCGCAATTCCGGCAGCCATTCGGGAAGTGAATTCAGCACTGGTTTTAATAATCGCGCGGCATCATTATTCATCACAGGTAAATTAAAATCCTTATTACCCTTTGTTATAAAAGTATGATCAATAATATCGGCAACATGAACAACACATAATAAATCATAATCAGCAACATTTTTTCTAATTGAATGGTGACAGCGAATCACATCAATCAGACTGTCCGGCAACTGCCATTTTTTAGCTAAAAAACTTCCTATGCGGGCATGGGTAATGGGAATTGTTTTTTTCTCTGCTTCATAAAATGATAAACCATCCTGAATAGCGCCCTGATAAACTTTTAAAAAAAGCTCAGGGAAAAACTGTGATAATATAACCTTGCCGATATCATGCAATAATCCTCCTGTAAAGGCATCTTCAGGCGATGATAAACGTAATTTTTCAGCAAGGTTTCTGCTTATTACTGCAACCGAGACAGAATGAATCCAAAAGTCAATCATATTTAAATTTTCATTTCCACGGCTTGATGAAAAAGCTTCGATAACGGACAGGGAGGTCAGAGCATTGCTTATTGTGTTAAATCCAAGCAGCACAATCGCTTTTGAAAGGTTGCCTACTCTGGATTGAAACCCGTAAAACGCAGAGTTTACCAGTTTCAATAATTTTGGTACAATAGCCTGATCCTTTTCAATTGTTTCGGCAAGCTCTTTAATAGATGTATTATAATCCATCAAAAGCCTGTTCACTTCCATAGCAATTACAGGTAAGGTGGGCAGATCATCTATTCTTTCGAGTCTCTTTAAAATTGTTTTTGAATCAACTTGTTTTGCCATTTTTTATAAGTGCCTATATAAATTCCGTGATTAATTTTTTCTAAACCAGGATCGACACCTGATTATCAAGTAATTTCCGCTTAGCAACGTCTTGCAAAGGATTAATTGATCTTTTTTTAATTATTGTGCCTTTCTCCAGCAATAGTCGGCCGTCTTTGAGCCTCAAATTTTTTGCCAGAACCATACCCTCTTTCAGGTTTTCCAGACTAATCACAGTAATATCTTTGTTATCTTTTGGATTCTGATTAATTCTCTTTATTATACGCGTAATAATTTCAGAATTATATTTTTTATTTGCCTCCATTAACAAATATTTTTCAGCCAGATCGGCAAGCATCAGGCGCGGTTCATCAATGCTGAAGTTCTTTGCCTCAGCCCCAAACACCTTATGAGATGTTTTTATTATACCCTTTATTTCCTGAGGCCATAAATCAATAATTTTATAATAGGCTCCAACAGCTCCTATAATTTGCGAACCAACAGGTATTTTATCCTTTGACAGACCATCTGGAAAACCGCTTCCATTAAAATATTCATGATGATGCAGCACAATATATGCTACTGTTCGCAGTTGTTCTATGTTTTCCATGCAGATCGAGGCAACCAGGGGATGCTGACTGAACTTATGAAACTCCTCTTCACTCATCTGGTTTTCATCTTTTAATAATATTGGCCGAGTTAATCCTATCAGCCCTATATCGTGAATCAAACCTGCCATTTCTATTTGATCCACATCCTCTTTATCCAGGTCATATTCTTTTGCTATTGCCCTTGCCATTAAAGATACATGGCGCATATATCTACCCAGAGCAGGATCAGTGATATCAATTAATGATGAGAGCAGATGAATGGTATCTTTTAAACTTTTTTCCAGTTTTTGATTAAGTATTTGCGCCTTCTTATGCTTTTGGATAACAGCCCTTGTTCTTTCCACCACCTTTTGTTCAAGATCAGAGTTTAGCTCACCAAGCTCTTTATTCTGCAACTTTGTCAGTTTCTGCAAATCACGATTTTCTTCAATCAGTTCGAGCTGTTTAAGGCCCTGCTCTACCTGAATGCGCATATCATCGTCGTTCCAGGGTTTTGTTAGATACCTGTGAATTTTACCCTTATTGACTGCATCAATCACCGCATCCATGTCGGAATACCCGGTTAAAAGAAACCGAATTGCATCAGGAAATAATTCTTTGGCTTTTTCCAAAAACTCGGAACCTGTCATCTCAGGCATTCGCTGATCGGAAATGATTAAAGAAACCGGTTCAAGACAGTTTTTCAGGACTTCAACTCCCTGCAACCCGTTTAAGGCAGTCAGAATTTGATAGCCTTCTTTGCGAAAAAGCCTTTTAAGAGCGTTAATAATTGATTTTTCATCATCTACCAACAGTATAGTGTGATTACGTTTTAGCGCCATGCCTGCCCCCGAGAAACAGCAAGTTTGTATAATTATTCTGCTTATGGATTTTCACCAATAACATAATTTATTTCTCCATAATTGATAAAAATAATTCCAGTAAATTCGGATCAAAGGCCTTTTCGGAAAGGGTTTTGATCTCTGCTATGGCCTTTTCTTTGGGCCAGGCCGGCTTATAAACGCGCGCGTGGGTCAAAGCATCATACACATCTGCAATAGAAACAATCCTGGCCGCAAAAGGGATTTTTTTGCCTTTAAGACCATCTGGATATCCTGCGCCGTCCCAGCGTTCATGATGGGAACGCGCAATCTCGCGGGCTGTTTTATAAAATGGTCTGGTGCCCAATATTTTTTCACCTGCAATTGTATGGTATTTCATTATCCGCCACTCTTTTTCTGTAAGCGGCCCTCTTTTTTTAAGAATTTTATCAGGTACATGAATCTTTCCCACATCATGCATTATGCTGGCAATTCCGATTTCCTCTGCTTTTGCAGCAGGAAGTCCATATCTTAAACAAACATCTTCACTCATTCTCCTGATTCGATTTACATGCTGGCCGGTGTCATCATCTTTGGCCTCTGCGGCCAGTGCCAGCACTATAATTCCTTCATTAATTGCGTCTTCAAGCTGGCTTGTTCTTTCTTTGACCAAAGAATCCAGATTTGTATTAATAATTTTCAACTGCTGATTCTGCTGGTCTGTCAGTATGTGTAAGCGCTTATTTTCCGCTAACAGATCAAAATGCTCAAAAGCTCTTGTCAGTGTCGCGTTTAGCCCCTCAAAAGACCATGGTTTACTCAAAAACCCGAAAATATGTGATCTGTTTATTGCATCAATCGTATTTTCAATACTTGCGTAACCTGTTAATATTAATCTTATTATATCAGGCTTTTTCTTCTTGACCTGTTCTAAAAATTGAATACCGCTCATTTCAGGCATCATCTGATCCGACATAACAACTCCAATATCATGCTGTTTGATAATATCAAGTCCTTCTTTGCCGGAATAAGCCGTGAAAATATTATACTCTTTTTTTCTCAATTGGCGATGCAAACTTTTAACAATATTTTGTTCGTCGTCAACAATTAACAAATTTCTGTTTGGCATTTATTTTCCTTTTGAATCAGGTTTGCCGAATTCAACTGGAAGTTCTATGGTGAAAGTCGTTCCTTTGCCCACAGTCGATGCCACTTTAATACTCCCATTATGCTTTTGAACTATTTTATATACCACATTCATCCCCAATCCAGTGCCCTGCCCTATTTTTTTGGTAGTAAAAAAAGGATCAAATATTTTTTTAATATTTTTTTCTTCTATACCGCTGCCGGTATCTTTGATTTCAATAATGATTTTGTCATTATTATCAGCTATTTTTGTAGTGATCGAAATTTCACCTTGTTTTTCAATAGCCTGGGCTGCATTAACCAGAATATTCATAAAAATCTGATTTATTTGCTGGGGATAGCATTTTACTAACGGCAGTTTTTGATAATTCTTATTAATAGTCGCCTTATATTTTAACTCGTTCCAGACAACATTGAGGGTAGAGTCAATTCCAAGATTAATATCAGTTGCCTTTATCTTTTCTTCACCAGGATGGGCAAAATCTTTCAAGTTAATTACAATATTTTTTATTCTTGAAATCCCCTCCCTGCAATCGCTTATCAATTCAGGAATATCCTCCATAAGATAATCTAAATCAATCTCTTTTTCAACCGCGGCAACTTCATCAAGTTGATTATTTAATAAATCAGCAAGGTCATTTCCATTAGATTTATTAGTGATTTTTTCAATTAGATCACGATACATTGCTATTAATTTGATTAAATCATCATAATATTCGCCAAGGCTTTTCAGATTGCTGCTCACAAAGCCGGTTGGATTATTGATTTCATGGGCTACCCCGGCTGCCAGTTGACCAATGGATGCCATTTTTTCAGATTGCTGCAATTGAATATTTGCATTAATCTGTTCATCTTCCAGTTTCATAATATGTTCAGCAGCTCTGATCCTGGCCTTTAATTCTTCAGTTTCAAACGGCTTTGTTATATAATCATTTGCACCTGCCTTGAGCCCGTTAACAGCATCCTGGGAATTATCACGGCTGGTAATAATTATAATATAGATATAGCTTTTTAATTGTAATCCTCTGATATTGCGGCAAAGAGTGGGGCCGTCCATATGAGGCATTTCCCAGTCAGTAATAACCATTTTTATTTTTTCATGACGAAATATGTCCCAGGCTTTTTGCCCATCATTGGCTAAAACAGGCTTATGCCCGATCTGTTCCACAATTTTGCTCAATAACTTTAAAGAGACTGGATTATCTTCCGCTACTAAAATTTTCATTTTATTTTCCTTGCCGTATAATGAAAAATGAGTCTACGCTATCTCTTGGGCCAGCTTCTGAAACTGTTTTGAAAAAGAAAGCACAAGCTCTTCCAGACCTTCAAGATTATCAGCTCTTGCATTATCATCAATCTCTTTTGCTGTTTCATAAAGTTCCATTAAGCCCATATTCCCTGAAGATCCTTTAATGGAATGTGATTTGCGATGAACCTCTTTTGCATCCTGATCAACCAAAGCAGTCTTAAGATCCTCTAAATCCGATTTTGTAGTTTCAATATAAAGATCAATAAGTTCTGTATAATCCTCAGCTTCGAGCCCAAGTTGATCTGCAAGTTTTTGAATATCTATCATAATACTCCTCACTTATAATATTTTTTAATTCGTAAATAATACCAAT
>JASFBJ010000212.1 GCA_030149585.1 Desulfobacterales bacterium
GTCAGTTCACGTATCTTTTTGCATTCATCATACATTATTTTAAAACTTTTTTGATTTTGCTTTTCACTATATTGTATAATTTTAATGTTGTCTTTGATCATCTTTTTCACAACACTTTGAATTGTTTTGCCATTCGAGTATTTTTCAGAAATAATGCCGTAAATTCCCTCAGGCAATTTATTAGCAAAGAGGCTTGCAAACTGCTTTTCCAATGTATAGATTTCAAATCTCAATTTCTCAATGGATTTGCTTCTTTTATATTGGGAAACCACCTTTAAATTTTCTTCAATTGTCCGCAGAGCCTCCTGAACCCTCTTGAAATTTGAACTAACCAGGTCCAGACAGTTTTTTTTATCATCAAGCCGGGTTTGCCTTGAAACAATCAGGCCGATATCGTTTTTTGAATCGCGTAAAGATATTAGTTTTGGATTTAAATCCAACATTTTTTTACGAAGATGATGACGAAAAAATTTCAGTTTTCTTGAAAATTCTTCTGAATTAAAATAGAATCTGGCAATATCTTCAACTACCCGCAGCCCTTCAGCAGCCCTGTTAAGATTTGCATCAATTATTCTATAACTTATAAACATATAATCGACTTTGAATATTATTTTGTAAAAATCTTTGCAGCAAGCTCTATATCTTCTGGTGAAAACACAAAGAGACAGTGTTCTTCAGGGTCTGAAACAGAGCCGTAAATATAGTTGATATTGATTCCTTCTTTACCAAAGCGGTTGGTTATTTCAGCCAGCTCGCCTGGTTTATTTTTCAATTTTATGGCGATTACAGGCATGATATCAAAAAGATAGTCGTTTTTGGATAATAAATCCATGGCAAGATCATTATTATCAACCAAAAGACGAATCAAGGCAAATTTGGCTGAATCCTTGCGCATGGAGTTATAACTGGCGGCTGAAGCAATTCTTTGCAAGGATTTGCCGCGAGCCTTGAAAAGTTCCTGCACATAGGCAGATGCATCCTGAATTGTTATGGCATCAATATTAATGCCGGCTTTGGAAAAAAGAGAAGCCATTTTGCCCAGTTCACCTGGAACATTTTTTAAAAAAAGCGAGATTTCAGTTCTAACCATTTTTATATCTCCTTAAAAAAATAAAATAATTTATAATATCTTAACCAAATAATTTGGCCCAGGCTTTGAAACGCTCTACCTTATCCTTACCATAAGGTTTCAGGCTATTAATAATTTGATCTAAAGATTTGGCCTTATCTATGTCGCCACTGGATTTGGAAAAAAATTTATCAGCATAGCAGATAATTTGCTCCTCAAGACTAACCGGCAGCATATCCCGAAGAGGCAGATCCAGTCCCTGACTCTTTATATCATCTTTTGAAAGCCCCACCCCAACATGTCTTTCACATACCAGGGCATGCTTGAAAAGATTATGTTTTTCCAGAATTTTTCCCCCAAGATATCCGTGCAATATATAAGGCTGAGTCCCATTACATCCCAATTGGGGAGTATTGGTTAAAAAAATACCTATATCATGCAGCATTGCAGCTTCAGTGATAAATTTCAGATCCGGTTTTAAATATTTAACCCGGGCAGCTACTTCAAGGGCTTTGGCTGTAACCTGGTTTGCGTGCCGCACCATAATGGCATGCAATTTTGTGCCGGGGGTATAATATTGATTAAGAATGCAAAGCGGTTTCATTAAAATTTCACCTGAATCAGCATTTTCTGGACACCAAGATACCTTCAATAAAAGGATCAAGCCCTCCATCCAGAACAGCATTTACATTTCCCACATCCAGATTGATACGGTGATCTTTTACCATTTGATAGGGATGCAAAATATAGGAACGGATCTGACTGCCCCAGGCAATATCATCCTTGCTGTCGTGAAGTTCCTGCATTTTTTCATTCTGCTTTTGCTTTTCACGCTGATAGAGACGGGATTTCAAGACTTTCATGGACATCTCCTTATTTCGATGCTGGGATTTTTCCTGCTGGCACTGGACAACGATTCCAGTGGGCAAATGCGTAATTCGCACAGCACTGCTGGTTTTATTAACATGCTGCCCACCTGCACCGCTTGCCCTGTAAACATCAATTCGCAAATCTTTTTCAGCAATTTCAACCATAATCTCATTATCCAGCTCTGGATAAACAAAAACCGAAGCAAAAGATGTATGACGTTTGCCATTTGCATTAAAAGGCGAAATTCGTACCAGGCGGTGAACTCCGTTTTCAGATTTTAAATATCCAAAGGCATACTCGCCGGTGGCCTGAAAAGTAACACTTTTCAGACCTGCCTCATCACCGGGCTGGAAATCAATTATAGTGGATTTAAAACCTTTTTGATCTATCCAGCGCAGATACATTCTAAAGAGCATTTCCGCCCAATCCTGTGCTTCTGTTCCCCCTGCACCGGCGTTTATTGATAAAATGGCATTATTAGAGTCATTTTCACCATTGAGCATAAGATCCAGGGAAAATTTATTTATTTTTACGCCCAGTTCTTTTAGTTTGTCGTCTACCTCGGCCAGAGTTTCCTCATCATTTTCTTCCAGAGCCAGTTCAAGCAGAATCCGGCTATCTTCAATCCCGTTGCTCAATTTTTTAAAAAGATCCAGTTTTCCTTCAATAGAGGTCCGTTCCTTTAGAATCGCGGTATTTTTTTCTGGATTATCCCAAAAGCCGGGTTTCGCGATCTCGACTTCAATTTCCTGAAACCTTTTATTTTTTTCAGGAAGGTCAAAGATAATCCTTGAGTTGTTCGAGTTTCAGATAAAGTTCATTTAAAACCTGTTTTGTATCAATAGCCATTTTATTTGTCCCCCTTATTTTTTCTTATTTATAATATATTGATTTATGGCGGCCAGGCCTGAGCCTGCCAGACACAGCCAGGCAAAAAAATCACCAAGCCGGGTATAAATTGTTTTTTTTCGAATAAGCGGAACTTCATGGGTCATAACCTTTTCAATAAATAAGGGCGTGGACTCAATTATTCTGCCGGTCGGGCTCACAAAACCGCTGACCCCGGTATTTGCGCAACGAACCAGGGCTCTTTTATTTTCCACTGCCCGAAAAATTGCCATGGAAAAATGTTGCTGTGTGGCACCTGTCCTGCCAAACCAGGCATCATTTGTAATATTAAATATCAAATTCGCCCCATTGCGGGTAATGATTCGCGTCAAACCCGGAAAAATAACCTCATAACAGATTTGAACTCCCAGCTGATACTCTTTCCAAATAAGGGTATGGCCCAAATCCCCAGGTTTAAAATCTCCAACCTGTGCCACCATTTTTCCAGCAAAAAAGAGCCAGTTTTTCAGCGGCACATATTCACCAAAGGGCACCAGGTGGGTTTTGTCATACCTGCCCAGCGGCACCCCTGCAGAATTAACCAGAAAGGCGCTGTTATGGTATTTACGACTGGTTTTTGTTTTTTCAAAAAAAGGCGAACCAACCAAAAAATCAGTTCCACTTTGTCTAATACCTTTTTGTACCTCTTTAGACAAGCGGTGGTTATAAAAAAAATAAAATGGAGTGGCTGTTTCCGGCCAGACCACGATATCCGGGTTTTGGTTTTTTGCACTAAGAGAAAGCCGGTTATATTTTTCAATAATGGCAGTCTGGCATGTCCGGTTCCACTTGCTGGCCTGATCAACATTGCCCTGTACCAGGGTCACAGCAATTTTTGGGGCATTTGCCTGCAATATTTCGACATTTCCAATACGCCATATGCCGTAAGTGAAGGCAAAACAAAAAATAAGTCCCAGCAAACCCAAACAGATTCCAGCCTGCGATCGACTGACAGCCACATTGCGAAAACGATCTTTACCAATACCCAAAAAAAACAGAAAAAGAGCGGTATTCACAAAAATAATTAGAAAAGAAACACCGTAAACTCCGGTCAGATCCGCCAGTTGGATAATGGGCAGGTTCTCATATTGAGAATAGCCTAAAAGCTCCCATGGAAAACCAGTAAAAAGAAAAGTTTTCAAATACTCTAGACAAGTCCACAGGCACGGCCCGATCCAGAGTAAAGAAAGGGGCCTGGGGCTGAGAATCGGCAATAAAACCGAAAAAACTGCAACATAAACAGCAAGATATGAGGCCAGCAAAAACAGCAAACCTACACACTGATACATGGGCAGGCCCCCATATCTGGACATGGTGACCACCACCCAGAAAACCAGACTTAAATAATGTACCAGGCCGGCAATAAATCCAAGCCTGAAACGCTCGCCTTTTTTTTCTACATCTTTGACAGCAAAAAAAAGGGGTATTAGCGCCACCCAGGCCAGTTGACTGATCCCGATCTTTGGAAAAGCCGCAGTCAACAGGAATCCGCTGAAAATAGAAAGAAGTATTGGGATATATTTTATTCTCTTTTTTTTCAAAATTATAAAATAATGGAAAACAGAAAAAAAGCCTTGGAGCGCAATTATTTATTTTTGCCAAACCTAAATCTGGCGCCTACTTGTGGATGTTATTTCGTCCCCGTTCCTATGGTGCTGCCGATTCTATGGAATCCAGATAATTTCGCACAGCAGAAAGAGCGCAACTAAACATTTTACTGCCGGCCAGTATTGCAAGCGCATTATCTTTCGCGCCACACAGTACAGCAAATTCAGGCCCAACAAGGCTTGTTGGATCATCTGTTTTTCCAGCGCCCTTGATCGCATCAAAATAGGTATCAAAGCGCTCTTTTAACAACACAAAATAGTCGAAATCCTTATTCATGGAAGCAGTTGAAATAAACGAGAGATTTTTGCAAAATTCATGAATATTCAGCCAGAATTGATGGCTAAGCTGCTCTTTTTCAGGATATTCCTCCAGAAAGTAGGATATTGCCCAGCCCACACTGATAATTTTTAAAAGCACTATCTCATACTCCACTTTAACCAGGTTAAGCACATTATCCTTAGGCAGAGTGGCTATAATATATTTTAAATCATCCCGTTCAACAGCATAGTTGAATAAATTTTCAGAAGCAGTTTTAATATTGATTATTTTGTTTTTTTCCAATTTAATCAGTTTCTCATATGGTAAAAAAAAATTTTATTGAAAATCAGCCGAAATGTTTTTCCGATGATTGTTCCGGATTTAAGGCATCTTCTTCCACATCCCTAGTAAGCCCGGCTCTTTTATCCAGCTCTTTATAATACCCGTGCTGAATTAAAAGGTTCATAATTTGGTTGCTTCCAGTCCAGATCATAGACAATCGCCCATCCCTGAGCAGCCGTTCAATTGGATATACCGTGGTATAACCAATTCCCCCCATGATTTGCATTGCATTATTAAGTACTTCCCAGCTATTTTCAGTTCCCACCTTTTTTGCTTCTGAAACCATACGGCGGGCATCCTGGCCTTTATCAGCCTGTTTGGCGGCAACAAAACTTAAAGCCTTTGCAGCATCTATCAAGACAGCGGAATCCGCCACCATAAAACTGATAGCCTGAAAATTATCAATAGTTTGACCAAAAGCCTTGCGCCTGGTTGAATAGCGAGCCGCAACCTCTAAGGCTGCCCGACCAGCTCCAATTGCCCCGCCTGCTGAAAGCAAGCGTTCCGGAATCATCATCTTGTTAAATACAGCATAGGCATTATGAAGTTGACCCACCAAATTCTCTTCGGGAACAGGCACATCATTAAAAACCAGCCGTCCGGTTCCTCCACCTCTGGTACCCATCAGCTGATAAATATTTTGAACATCAACCCCAAAAGATCTTTCCACAATAAAACAGCTTATTGACTGATGAGACGACGCATTCGGGTCTGACTTTGCATAGACCAAAAACCAGTCAGCATCCTGAGCACCCACAACAAACCGTTTTTCTCCATTAAGAATAAAAACATCGCCCTGCTCTACAGCAGTGGTGGTGGCCCCAAAAAAATCAGATCCCCCACGAGGTTCTGTTAAAGCTTCAGCGCTATATAGCTTACCAGCCAGAGTAGGGGCCAAATATTTCATCTTTTGTTTTTCAGTGCCGAATTGATTTAAGGCCTCTCCCACGATGCTCGGCATTGCATAAGCGCATCCTAAGGAAGTTCCCAAAACGCCGACCTCTTCATTGGCCAAAAGATCCGATACCCAGTTTAGATCCCGTCCCCCATATTTTGCTGGAAACCGTGGGCCCAGCAAACCTAAGGCCCCTGCTTTTTCTACAAACCAGCGACCAGACTCAAGATTGCCGGTATCCATATCCCGAACAGCTTGACTGGGAATTTCGTTTTTCACAAAATCTCTAACTTCATCACGAAAAGCACGCTCTTTTTCATTTAACAAGCAATCTAACATATGCCCCCCTTTTTTATTATCAATAATGAATTTAATCAACTGAAATAATAATAAATATTGACTCAATCAAAGACAAAATTCCAGCCGAAATGCAGCGTGGGTTTCGGGCCGCCCTTTACATTTCCATATTTACAGTTTTAGGCTTAAGGATCGATGAGATTGTA
>JASFBJ010000213.1 GCA_030149585.1 Desulfobacterales bacterium
ATTGATAAATTAATATTCAGATTTTGCTGAATTAGATTTTATATATTATCCGTTTTTCAGTAATAATAATATCAATATGTTTATCATGGGATTCCATGGGCACCTGTTGAATAATCTGACTTTCAAAGGCCAGACCGACCTTGCGGGTCGTAATAGGCAATTGGGGTATGATTCGATCGTAGTAGCCCTCACCAGATCCTATGCGGCCTCCTTTTTCATCAAGAGCCACACTCGGAATAATGGCAATATCAATACGATCAATGGGAACTATTTTATTTTTATCCTGGTCAGGCTCTGGAATGCCACGGGAACCTTGTTTCAGGTTTTTGTCAGGATCATCTACTTTATATAATTTCATTGAAAAACTGGAAGGGATAAAAGCCGGTAGCACAACTATTTTGTCGATTCCATAACATTTTTTTATGATACTTTCAGTTTTTACCTGGATCGAAGAATTAACATATAATAAAATAATTCTAGACTCTATGAAATTGGCAAATTCAAATAGCCGATTTTCAATATCACTTGATTTTTCATTTATTGTTTCAAACGGAATAGAATTCATCTGAGTTGTAATTATGTTTCGAATTTCCCGTTTTTTTTCTTGGATATCTTCCATTTTGTCTCCGTAAATCTATTCTATCTCTTTTAGATTATTTAAGAAAATTCAATCAAAGTTAACCTGTAATTATTATTGACTAAATAAATGCTTTCATATAATTGATTTTGTCAGGGGCACTGTTTGAAAGACATTAATTTTTAAATATAGGTATTATTATGCTGGAAATCAAGTATGTACGCCAAAATTTAGATAAAATTCAAAAACAACTGGCCAAAAGGGGCCAGGCTGCTGATTTGACAACTTTTAAAAAATGTGATGATCAGCGCAAAACAGTTCTTTTTGAAATTGAAGAGTTGCGCCATCGCAAAAATGAGGTTTCCGATCAGATAGCGCTTATGAAAAAAAATGGAGAGGACGCAGAATCCTTTGTCAGTGAAATGCGGGAAGTTTCCCGTAGAATTAAAAAACTTGATAAATCACTTACGGCAAATGAAATTCAAATTAATGAAATCCTCATGGGTTTGCCGAATTTGCCCCATGAATCAGTTCCTTTGGGAAAAGATGAATCCGCTAATCCAGTAATTAAAAAATATTTAACACCTGCTCAATTTGATTTTGAACCTGTTAACCACTGGACCATAGGCACCAGACTGGGCATACTTGATTTTAAACGAGCGGCCCTTATTACCGGGGCCCGGTTTCCTCTTTATTTAGGAGCCGGCGCACAGCTTGAAAGAGCTCTGATAAATTTTATGATAGATATTCATACCCGGGAGCATGGTTATCTGGAAATTCTTCCGCCATTTATGGTTAACCGCCAAAGCATGACCAATACCGGCCAGCTGCCAAAATTTGAAGAAGACCTGTTCAAAATTGAAGGATGGGACTATTTTATGATTCCCACTGCAGAAGTCCCGCTGACAAATATTCATCAAAACGAAGTTTTGGAAGAGGCCGGCCTGCCGATTTATTATACGGCTTATACCCCATGCTTTCGGTCGGAAGCAGGTTCTTACGGCAAAGATACAAGGGGCCTGATTCGTCAGCATCAGTTTAATAAGGTGGAATTGGTCAAGTTTGTCAGGCAGGAAACATCATATGAAGAACTTGAACGCCTGCTGGAAAATGCGGAAATGATATTAAAGCGCCTTAAGTTGCCATACCAGGTAATTTCCCTTTGTACCGGAGATCTGGGTTTTTCTGCTGCGAAAACTTATGATATTGAGGTCTGGATGCCGGCCCAGGGCATTTATAGGGAAATTTCTTCCTGCAGCAATTTCGAAAGTTTTCAGGCACGCCGGGCCAATATCCGCTTTAAGCGCAAAGGCAAAAAAGGCACTGAACTGGTGCATACGCTAAATGGTTCCGGCCTAGCAGTGGGGCGCACTGTAGCCGCAATTCTGGAAAATTATCAACAGGCAGACGGCTCTGTAATTATCCCGGAGAATTTAAGACCCTATATGCATGGACAGGAAAAAATATCCTTATGAAATTTGAAGATTTTCCAAAAGAAATCCAGCCTCTATTAATGCCTAATCATCAGGGGCGTCCGGTTTATCGCTGTCTGGGATGTCGGCAACAGCATAGTATTGAAAAATTGCTTTATACCTGCCCATCCTGTGGTAAAGTGCTTCTTATCGAAGATAATAATTTTTCAGCTCTGCTAAATATTTCCGGTGATACCTGGCGTCGTATTTTTGACTACCGCCGCATGCTCAATATTCCAGCTTTAAAAGGAATTTACCGCTATCATGAATTTATAGGACCTCAAATTCCCTTAGAGAATATAATTTATCTGGGCGAGGCTCACACACCCCTTGTTGAGGCCAATGCTGTATTGCAGAAAATGGCAGGGGGCCGCTTCTTTTATAAAAATGACGGTCAGAATCCAAGCGCCTCTTTTAAAGATCGAGGCATGGCCAGTGCCTTTAGCTACATCAACTATCTTTTGGAACAAGGCTTTTTAAAGGATGTGCTGGCAGTTTGCGCTTCAACCGGAGATACTTCAGCAGCCGCTGCTTTATATGCCTCTTATCTTCAACCAGGGGTCAAATCCGCTGTATTGCTCCCGCATAAAAAAGTTACACCCCAGCAGCTCTCGCAGCCTTTGGGCAGCGGAGCAAAAGTTTTTGAAATTCCAGGTGTTTTTGATGATTGCATGAAGGTGGTTGAAGCCCTTTCCGAGCAGTATAATGTGGCTCTTTTAAATTCAAAAAATGCCTGGCGGATTTTGGGACAGGAATCTTATTCTTATGAAATTGCGCAAGACTTTGAATATGATATGAATCATAAGGTGGTGGTCTTGCCCATTGGCAATGCCGGCAATATCACAGCCGTGCTAAATGGCTTTTTAAAATTCAAGGCCGCAGGTATTATTGAGACTCTGCCTAAAATAATAGGTGTTCAGTCAGAACATGCCAATCCGGTTTATACCTATTATAGTGAATCTGATCCAAAAAAACGAAAATTTATTCCCATGAGGGTCAAACCAAGTGTGGCCCAGGCAGCCATGATAGGAAATCCGGTTTCCATGCCCCGTGTTATTTATCTGGTGAATCAATATAATCAAAGGGCCGGCAAACAAAAGGTTTTTATGGTTGAGGTTTCTGAACAGAAAATTATGGACTGGCAGCTAAAGGCTAATCGTAATGGTCATATTGCCTGTACACATGGTGGTGAATCCTTAGCAGGTATGGTGAAAGCCCGTAAAGAGGGAATTATTAAGCAAGATGAGACGGCAATTATTGATTCAACTGCTCACGCCATAAAATTTTCCGGTTTTCAGGAATCTTATTTTCAGAACAATTTTTCCCAGGAGTTTAAAATTTTTTCAAACCCGGATCTTATCAATCAGCCGGTTTTTGTGAAGCCACAGGTTTTAAAAGCCTTTCCAGGACAGGGCAGACCTTTGCCTGAAGATGAGTTTAAGCTCTTTGTTAAAGAGGTAACCAAAGAAATAGCAATGGCCTTGCATTTAAAAAAAGAATCTGCCTGAGGTAATAATTGATGATAGGAGCTTTTTTAAAAAAACAGTGTTTAACAGGATTTCTGCTTTTTCTCGGGTGTTTATTTTTATCCGGCAATTTAAGAGCTGACGGCACTTTGCTATATAAAAACTATATTGTCCGCTATGATCGTGGCTGGGATATCCTTTGTGAGCCCTATACTGTACATCAAAATGACTGGGTTTATAAAATTTTCAGGCAAAAAGGAGAAATTTCCCATTCAAATTTCAACGATTTTCTTGGTATTTTCGCGCGGTTAAATCCCCATATCGTAAATATTGATATGATTAGGCCGGGACAAAAAATTGATATTCCATTAAAAAAACTACAGGAAGACGATCTGCCGGATCAGAGTTCCGGCGTGGTCTCCATTCCCTTTGTATCTATCTCAGAATTAGCTCAAAAGATGGAAAAATTTACAATTATTCATAAAATAGTGGCCGGAGATTGTGTTTCAAGTCTGATATCCCTGCACTTTGGGGCTGCCTATGGCTCAAAAACTTATAATGAAGGAATTAAGCTGCTTGAGACATTAAATCCAAAAATTACAGATCTAAATAAAATTTATAAGGGCCAAAAAATATATTTGCCGGCTCCTTTGATTCGTGAGCAATCCTGGTATACTTCTTTTTCTGATAATTTGAATTCTTTGTCTGACGGGCCTTTGCCTTTAGCCGAAGCAAAACAGGAATCTGCTAAAATAGCCACCAAAGTCGCTAATCAGATTATAAACACAGCGCCCAAAGCAGATAAACAGGCAACCTCTGGTCTCCCTGGCGCTTCATTAGCCCAAACAGCCGGTATTCTTGATGGGCAGCTAAAAAATAAAGGCACTTATTTTTTTCCCCTTAAGGATCAAAAAGATCTTGAACTGGATCTTTCCAGGAATCCTGTTTTAGAGCTCCAAAATGGCCGGAAAATTATTTTTAATAATCCTGAACAGAGCATGGATCAAAATAAGAGTAATTTATTGGCTGGTCAGAAAAATGTTTCCCTGGTTTCAGTTTCAAAAAAATCTTCAGTGGAACAAATTTTATCCGCTGTATTTACCAGTAATGGCAATAATGATGATCAACCAAAGGTTTCATTTACCGGTGAGGGTGTTAATATAATAATCAAAGCACGCTGGATTACAAGCGTGGTATCAAAAACTGATAATATTAAACGCTATACCTGCATTACTCCAATTCAAATTCAGAAAGAGAGCACCCCTGATTCCATCAAGCGCTATCTTGATCAAAATAATATTATTATAAAAGAGATTTTACCGGACGCAGGCAAGCAAAAGAGCGAAACAATCACAACCAACAAAAATATTTCGCAGCTAATCCCTATTCCACTGGATATGGCTGATCATAAAACCTTTGTAAAAAATCTATTAACCCGGCTCGGTTTCACCTATACTCCAAATACAGGCATAACCTTTCCCTATGCCGGTATTCAGCTAAAAGCCTTTTCCAATCTGGTTTCAGCCGGACCAGGGAAAGAGTTTCTGATTGATTTCGGTGATCTTTATGGAGATGCTATCGTCTCTATTCAACAATCAGGCCTAAAAATAATTCAGATTTTGGCTGCAGATGATCATAATCTTATCATTCAAAAGATCTTAAAGGCTCTTGGAATTTCCTATACAAGCACGCCAACCTTTCTGGCGGCTGAGAGGCCTGAGACTTTTAATATTGCTATTACTATTCGTGGTTATCTTATAGAAAAGCTCAGAGGTGCTCAAACTCTTATCACAGACGCGAATTTGCATAACGGGATAATTAAACTTATAAAACAAAAGGGGATTATCATTATTTCCCTTCAAACCTCTTGAAAGCGACGGACCAGGTGTAATAATGATTAAAAAAAGGTATTACAGGCTGTTGGTAGCTGGATTTATTTTTTTAACGCTTTCCTGTGCTTCCAATTCAGCAATGAAAAAAGAAAAAGCCGAAGCTGGACGCAATATCGGAGAAGCCTATCTGCGGCAAAGACAATATACAGCGGCCCTGAAAGAATTTCTTAAAGCTGAAGCGATAGTGCCTGATGATTATTATCTCCAAAATGATCTTGGTATCTGTTATATGGGGAAAAACAGACTGGATATGGCAATAAAGCATTTAGAAAAAGCCATAAAGCTAAAGCACGATTATATTCCAGCCAGAAATAATCTGGGAACAGTATATCTGGCTAAAAAAGACTGGGATAGAGCCATCGCGATTTTCAAGGATATTTCACAGGATTTGTTATATGCAACTCCCCACTACCCCCTTACAAATCTGGGTTTTGCTTATTATAATAAAAGGCAATACCAGCTCGCCAGACAATATTATTTAAAAGCGCTTGAATTAAAACCTGAATTTATGCTTGCAAGGCGTGGTCTTGGGAAAACCTATATTGCGTTAAATAAGCCCTTTAAAGCTATTGAGGAACTTAAAGCAGTTCAAAAAAAGAACCCTAAATTTGGGGACTTATATCTTGATCTGGCAGAGGCCTATGAGATGGCCGGAGAAATAGACAAAGCTCTTGATGCCTGCGATCAGGCTGTGGCATTGTCGCGGCCCAACAGTCCATTAGCGTTTAAGGCAAAAGAAAAGGCCCGCCATATCAGAGCAATTTATTAGGAACAAGGATGAAATAACTTCCACAAGTTATGAATAGAAAGTGTAACACAAATACGATATATAATAATATAATTTTTCACCCTACCAAGAAACTCTTTCGATCAATCGCAAGTTTCTTATACTCGATGTTCAAGTTTTTAATTTTTTATTCAAAACAAAAATAGTGGTAACTGTGTCAGACAAGAAAACTCCGGATTTTGTGCAACAAAATCCATCACAGTGTTCAAGGTTGGCCAGTTACCACATGAT
>JASFBJ010000214.1 GCA_030149585.1 Desulfobacterales bacterium
AAAGCAGCTTAAAGCATTTTGACAAAGGGAGATCCATATGAATTCATTTTCAATATTCGGTAATACTATCACTACTCTTGAAAATTCTTTAAATATCAGGGCGCGCAAGCACGAGTTGATAATATCAAATGTCGCAAACCACGATACTCCAAATTATAAAGCCTTTGATATGGTAATTGAAGAGGAATTTAATAAAATTAAAAACTCAAAAAAAGAACTTCATTTAAATAAAACCAATTCAGAGCATCTATCGTTAAAGCCTCAAATAAATAGTACTCAACCTCGTATTCTGGAAACTTCGCAGCAGATCACTTTAAGAGGAGACGGAAATACTGTTAATATTGATAAAGAGATGTCAGACATGGCCGAAAATACGCTGATGTACCGGGCATCCGCAAGCTTGATCGCTTCAAAATTCCAGGGTCTTAAAAATATTATTAGAGGAGGAAAATAATAAAAATGAATTTTTTAGACGCACTTCATACCAGTTCAACCGGCTTAACTGCCCAGCGCCTCAGGATGAATTTAATTTCAAGTAATCTGGCCAATATTAATACCACCAAAACAGAAGAAGGTGGGCCTTATAAAAGAAAAGATGCTGTTTTTGAAGCAGTAAAACCTTTAAATAATTTTAAGGATGTTTTAAATTCGCAGATAAATCAGCATTTAACCGAAGTACAGGTGGCAAAGATAGTAGATGATACGCGGCCGCCTGTTTTGCGATATGATCCTGATCATCCAGATGCTGATTCAAAAGGTTATGTTGCCTTCCCAAATATTAACATAGTTGAAGAAATGGTTAATATGCTTTCAGCAAGTAGAAGTTATGAAGCAAATGTTACCTCTATTAAAACAACTAAGGATATGGCTTTATCAGCTCTTGAAATAGGAAAATAAATTATGAATGAGATAAAATTATTAGAAAATATTGGGAATAATTTTAAGTCGTTATATGGGAACGAAGGGTCTGCTTCCAAAGTTGATACTCCTTTTTCAAGTTTTTTTGAACGGTCCCTGGAAAAGGTAAATGAACTAAAACTGGATGCTGACCAGGCAATGGAACAACTTGCCACAGGTAATGAAAAAGATATTCATAATACTATGATAGCACTTCAAAAAGCTGATGTTTCGATGGAATTAATGCTTCAGGTTCGTAATAAGATGATAGCTGCCTATGATGAAATAAGGAAAATGCCGGTATAGGCATTGAAAGGACTTGAAAAAGAAATGGCCGCCAGCGCTGCTCAAATTTTACCTCAATTAGGAAATCTAATAAAAAGTCTTTCAGTGCCCAAGCTGATTACATTATGTATATTATTGCTTAGCACGGTCAGCGCGTTTATTATTTTGCTGACATGGTCTGGAAACCCTGAGCTGCTTCCAATTTATCGCGGTTTATCACCTGAAGACGCGGCTAATATTTTAGTTAAATTAAAGGAATTGAAAGTGCCCTATGAATTGGCGGATAATGGAAGAATTATTAAAGTTCCGCAGGATAAAATTTCTGAAATCAGACTTGCTTTAGCAACTGAAGGATTACCTGCTGGATCAGGAATCGGCTTTGAAATATTTGATAATACCAAACTGGGCATGACTGAATTTGAACAAAATGTTTATTATCAGCGAGCCTTACAAGGTGAATTAAGCCGCACTATAAATGGATTGGACGAGATTGAAAGTTCCAGAGTTCATATTGTAATGTCTCAAAAATCATTATTTCTGGAAGAGGAAGAACCTGCTTCTGTTTCAGTTATAATTAAAATGAAACCAGGGCGCTCCTTAAGTAGAAATCAGGTTCAGGGAATTGTTCATCTTGTGTCTTCCAGTATATCAAATTTAAAACCGGAGAATGTAATTATTGTCGACAATAATGGAAAAATGCTGGCCGGACTCAATGATAAAAACTCTATCGGCATGACAAGCATAAACCAGATGGAATACCAGCAAAAAAAAGAATTGATAATTGAACGCAGGGTAAAAAGTTTGCTGGAGACGGTTCTGGGCAGCGGCAAGGCGATTGTCCGTGTTTCATGTGATTTTAATTTTATTCAGCAGGAAAAGACTGAGGAAATGTTTTTCCCGGAGAATCAGGTGGTCAGAAGTGAACAATTATCTTCAGAATATTCAGGTGGTGCAAAAACAAAGCCCTCTGGTATTCCAGGACTCGCAACCAATATAACAAAGGATCAGGCAGGTGCCATTAGTGCGGCTTCAACACCTTCATTTAATAAGTCAGATAAAACCAGGAATTATGAAATTGGTAAAATGACAAGCCGAAAAATTATTCCGGTTGGCAAGCTGGAAAAATTATCAGTTGCAGTTGTGGTGGATGGTATCTATCAAAATATCACAACTGGTGAAGGAGAGGATGCCGTGCAAGAGGAAAAGTATTTTCCAAGAACCGAGCAGGAAATGATCAAACTTGGAAATATTGTTAAAAGAGCTGTTAATTTTAATAAAGAGAGGGGCGATAAAATTGAGATTGTCAATCTGTCATTTGCTGCTGAAAAACCTGTAATTAAAGAAGAGAAAGATCCTAAAAATAAATGGGTTGAAAAAATAGAGAAATATTTGACTGAAATTAAGTATATATCTGCTGGATTTTTTATTTTGCTGACTTTTTTATTTATAATTAAGCCTTTAATCAGGTGGTTAACAGAAACAACCATGCAGGACGTACAACTGCTTCAGGAATTACCCAAAACCATAGAAGAATTGGAAAGAGGCTATGAAAAAGGTGACCAAAATTCAGGCTTAAAAGAAAAAGCAGCCCGGGTTATAAGCAATAATCAGGATGATTCTGTTCAACTTATGCAAGAATGGTTGAAGGAAACTTAGGGCTTGAAGAAAACAGGCTTTCAGGTTGCACCAGCAGGTTTTGAGAAGTCAGGATTATATACAAGGATTTAAAATGGACTCCACCAGACTCACCGGGTCATTAAAAGCAGCTATATTGGTAAAAGCTCTTGGTCCGAATACAGCCGATTTAATAATAAACAGGTTAAGCGATGACGAAACTAAATTAGTGAATAAGCTGCAAGGCCAATTAGGTAAAGTTCCTGCTAAGCTTGTTGGGAATATAATATCTGAATTTATTGAAAAAACTACTCGAAAAAGTCCTGATGGGAAAAGCTCTGCGGGCAAGAAAGACAAAGACCCGGAAAAAGATGAAAACAGGGAATCATCTACTTTAAAAGCAATTGAATCCCTGAAACCTGAACAATTGATTGATCTTATAAAAGATGAGCACCCTCAAACCATTGCATTAATAATTTCACATGTAAAATATAATATTGCCAGTGAAGTTTTGGAAAACCTGCCTGATTCAAAAAAATCAGATGTTGCTTTAAGAATAGCAAATCTGGAAAAAGTAGGTTCGGAGATGGTTGATGAAATTGATAAAGTCTTTGAAGAAATATTATCCAATAATGAACTTTCTGCAGTCCAGGAAGCCGGCGGGGTAAACCATCTGGCAGAAATATTAAACCAGATTGATCAAACTTCGTCTGAGCAGATAATAGAAGAAATAGAAGAAAATAATCCTGAACTTGCTGAAGAAATTAAGCAAATGATGTTTATCTTTGATGATATTGTCATGGTTGATAATAAAGGCCTTCAAAAAGTTCTGAGAAGTGTTGAATCCCAGGAACTGGCTATTGCCTTAAAAGCAGCTACTGAAGAAGTAAAGGTTAAAATTTTCCAAAATATGTCGGAAAGGGCCGCTGATATTTTAAAAGAGGAAATGGAAATCTCTGGAGCCGTGAAGATGAAAGATGTTACAGATGCCCAAAATAAAATAACTAAAATTATCCAGGAAATGGAGCGTAAAGGTGAGCTTATTATAGCCGGTAGGGGCGGTGAGCAATATATATAGGATAATATGATAAAAGCTGAAAAAGCAACTTCGCAAATCAGGCCGCACTTATTTCCACAAATTGATCCTGGGAAGAACGGACTATCTGCAATAATGGATAAAGGGCAAGGTGTATTTCATCAGTTGAAACTCAACTCGATTCAGCATGATGGAATTGAAAATTTAGAAGAATTAAAGATAAAAGATATTAAAGCTAAAGCATATAAAAAAGGATATGAAACAGGTTTAAATGAAGGTCAAAAAAATATAGCTGATAAAGTGACCAATATTATAAATTTATTTAAAAGCGCTATAAATCAAACGCGTAAATTCGAAAATGAAATCAATCAGGCTGCTGAAACAGAAACCGTTAAACTGTCAATGGCCGTTGCCCAAAAAATAATTATCAGCGAGGTAACGGTTAATGAAGAAGTTATTTTAAATGTAGTAAAAAAATCTTTAAAACTGGTCCTGAATCAGGATCGATATCTTATAAAAATTAATCCAGCCGATCTTGGAATCATGCAAAATGCTCAGCCTGAACTTTCAGAGCTTATTGAAAATTACGATGATGTTATTTTTGAGTCTGATGAATCAATTGACCAGGGTGGTTGTTTAATTGAAACCAACTACGGAAATATTGACGGTCGTCTGGATCAACAAATCCAAGTAATTTCAGATTTAATGAACGCTGAAATTCAAAAAAGAAGATAAAAAAAACTTATGCTGGCAACCCTTAATATCAACAGGTATCATAAAATATTAGCCCAAGCTTCGCCCATAAAGGCCTTTGGCCGGGTTGTAAAAGTCGTTGGTCTGGCTGTTGAAGCTGACGGGCCGGTTTCAATGGTTGGTGGAATTTGTGATATTTATCTTAAGGGGAAAAGCAATAAAGTAGCGGCCGAAGTGCTTGGATTTAAGGAAAATACCATATTACTAATGCCTCTGGAAGATGTAAGGGGAATCACACCCGGCTGTAAAGTAATTGCAAGAAATGAAACAGCTTGTGTGCCGGTGGGCATGGAAATGTTAGGCAGGGTTATTGATGGTTTGGGGAAACCAATGGATGGCAAGGGAGATTTTAAAATCGATGATGAATATCCTATTTATGCCAAACCGGTTAATCCACTTTTGCGCAGCAGGATAAATGCTCCATTGGATATTGGAATCAGAGCAGTTAACGGATTATTAACAATTGGTCGTGGACAGCGAATGGGTATTTTTGCCGGATCAGGCGTTGGGAAAAGTGTTTTATTGGGTATGATTGCCCGTGAAACTGATGCTGATGTGAATGTGATTGCTCTGATTGGCGAAAGAGGGCGTGAAGTAAATGAGTTCATTCAAAGAGATCTGGGTGAAAAGGGTTTAAAAAAAACGATTGTGATAGTCGCAACCTCAGACAGTCTGCCTTTGATCAGAATGCGGGGGGCTTTTATCGCAACTGCAATTGCTGAATATTTCAGGGATCTTGGAATGCATGTTAATTTGATGATGGACTCTTTAACCCGCTTTGCCATGGCACAAAGAGAAATCGGTCTGGCACTTGGGGAACCCCCGGCAACTAAAGGATACACCCCGTCTGTATTTACTTTAATGCCTAAATTACTGGAAAGAGCCGGTACATCTTCGGGCAAAGGAACCATAACCGGATTATATACGGTTCTGGTCGAAGGGGATGATATGAATGAGCCCATTGCCGACGCAGCCCGGTCAATTCTGGATGGGCATATTATTTTAAGCCGGGATCTGGCAATGCAAAATCATTATCCTGCTATTGATATTCTGTCCAGTATAAGCAGGGTAATGGTGGATATCACAAGTCTTGATCACCGGCATAATGCAGGTCAATTAAAGGAATACATGGCAATATATAAAAAAGCTGAAGATTTGATTAATATCGGTGCCTATGTCAGTGGAAGCAGCTCTTCAATTGACAGGGCCATAGAATATATAGATCGAATAAATAATTATTTAAAACAGGGCATAAATGAAAAAGCTGATTTTGAATCAAGCCTGCTGGCTTTGGAGCAAATATTTAATTAGGATTTATTTGGAAAATGTATAAATTCAGGCTGGAAACGATTCTTAATCATAGAAAGAATGAAGAAGAAAAACTGCAAAAGGAATTATCTGATTTTAATTTAGTTTTGCTTGATGAGCAAAAAAAAGAAGAAATAATAGCAAAAAACAAAAAAAATGTTATCAGCAATCTTCAGGAGAATTCTACAGAAATTATCATTAGGGAATTGATTTTAATGGGCTATGATTATTTGAATAAACTAGATTATGATTTAAAGGAACAGCAAATGAAAGTGACTATTGCAGAAAATGAAGTCAATGTTAAGAAGCAGGAATTAACAAAAGCTTTAAAGAAAAGAAAAATATTAGAAAAACTGAAAATTAAAGGCCTTGAAAATTATAAAAAGAAAATTCTTAAAGATGAAATGATTTTTATTAACGAAATTGCGATTAACCGGTTTAATCGAATATCATTGGAGAAATAAGTATGGAATCCTGTCAATTATTATTTTCCAATACAGCCGCAAAGGGAGCTGATTTT
>JASFBJ010000469.1 GCA_030149585.1 Desulfobacterales bacterium
CTGGTTGAAAAGTTAATTTATGGGTATTTAAAGGCTTTAAAACTCAGTCAGGAAAATTTTTCCAATGCCTTAAACGCCTGCCTGCTATCCAGCGCTTATTGTGAAAATTTTGATTTTTTTATTAAACAGACCCATAAATTCGAATCCAAAGCCGATGATATTATAGAGGAAATCAATAATCTGATGTATGGCAAGGCGCTGTTGCCTGAGTCTCGGGGGGATATCATGACGCTTTTAGCGGAAATGGATAAAATCCCTAATTCTTTCGAGCAGATACTGCATATTATTCAAACCCAGAAATTGCAACTGCCTGAATTTTTAATAGCAGATCTAAAAGAGTTGCTGCGAATCAGTTTGGAAAGCTGTGATTTAATCACACACCAGGTCACAGCTCTTTTTAAAAAAACATCAGGCATTCGGTCCCTGGCCGGCACAATTGATACCAATGAAAGCCATTGTGATCACTGGGAACGGAAAATAATAACGCAACTCTTTGAATCCGATATAGAGCCTTTTGAAAAGCTTCAAATCAAAGAACTTATTGTTTTTATTGGTAATATTTCAGACCAGGCTGATAATATTTCCCGGCTGGTAAATATTATCCATATGAAAAGGCGGGTTTGATGATCTCCCTTTTGGGTGGTGTTTTCCTGGGCTGGTCATTAGGCGCCAATGATGCATCCAATATTTTTGGCACGGCTGTCTCTTCCCGCATGCTAAAATTTTGGACTGCTGCCTGCCTGGCTGCTTTTTTTGTAGTCCTGGGAGCTGTTTTTTCGGGTCAGGCAGGAATTGAAACCCTCAAAGGTCTGACCTACCTGAACCTTGAACAGGCTGTTATTTCTTCGGTGGCAGCCGCTTTGACCGTCACGATCATGACGCTTTTAGGTTTGCCGGTTTCAACTTCCCAGGCTGTGGTTGGAGCAATTGTCGGGATCGGTATATTAAATCATCAGTTAAATTTTGCAGGGCTTGGCAAGGTGGTTATCTGCTGGATTGGAACACCTGTGGGTGCGGCATGTTTTGCCATTTTATTATATTTTGGACTGGCCCGGCTTTATAATGCCCTGCGAATCAACCTTTTTGAATCTGATTTTCTGCTGCGAACCTTATTAATTATTGCCGGCTCATATGGTGCCTATGCCCTGGGTGCCAATAATGTGGCCAATGTAACCGCTGTTTTTGTTGGAGCCGGGCTGCTTGATATTTTTTCAGCAGCCCTTATTGGTGGTTTAAGCATAGCTTTGGGAATTTTGACTTATAGCCGGCCTGTTATGGAAACAGTCGGGGAAAAACTTGTGAAACTGGATTCGTTTTCAGCTCTGATTGTTGTTTTATCCCTGACCATCACAGTGCATATTTTTACAATTATAGGGGTTCCTGTCTCAACCTCCCAGGCAGTCATTGGCGGAGTACTGGGAATCGGCCTGCTGAAAGGAGCCAACACAGTCAGCCGCAAAACCCTTGGCACTATCTTGCTGGGCTGGTTTATTACGCCGCTTATAGCCGCTGGTTTTTCCCTGGCAATCGATTTTTGTTTTCATCTGCAATATGTACCCGGTGTATGAAATCGTTTATAAAATTTAATAATTATTCGGCCATTGCGGCTGTTTTTTAGGGAGAATAGTGATGTTGCATAAAATGAAATGCGAAAAATATAACCCACAAAGACGTTTTATCGGACGCCTTCCAAAAGGGCAGGATCTAATCAAATCTTTAGAGGCTTTTTGCCGGGAGCAAAATATCAGTATTGGAATTTTTTCACTTATAGGCGCTGTTTCTTCCGCAAAAATCGGAGCTTACGATCAAAAACGCCAAATCTATGAAAGTTTTCAAGAAAATCGTGAATTTGAAATACTGCACTGCACCGGTAATATCTCTTTAAAAGATTCCAAACCCTTTGTGCACGCCCATATTATGCTGGCTGATGCAAAAGGAGAGACTCTTGGGGGACATCTTTTTTCAGATACTATTATTTATGCTGCTGAAATTGATCTGCAAGAACTTGGTGGGCCCGCCCTTGAGCGAA
>JASFBJ010000470.1 GCA_030149585.1 Desulfobacterales bacterium
AAATCACGAATAATTACGAGTTTTCCCAGTTGAATGCCATGCTCTTCGATTGTGGATTGTGAAACCGAAAGAAACCGTTTTTCTCCATTTCTCGCGATTTTAATTTCTCGATTCTGGTAGATTTCCGTCCAATCATGGTTGGCGAGCAGATCCGAAATTTTGATATGCTTCAGTTCAGAATCTCGCACATAGAATATGGCTTTCGCTGATTCATTGATATGAAGAATGTTTCCATGGGGATTTACAACAATGATGCCGTCCAGGATATTTTCAAATAGGTTTTGGGCTGCTTTTTCCACGCCTACGGACAGAAAGTTGTATTTGATGACGGCCAGGAATGCGCAGAGGGAGATGGCCCCACAGCCGGAGGAACCCATCCGGATGGAATCACGGAAATTCAGAACATCGGGAAAAACCACATCGCAGATCAACCCGATGGACAATGAAATTGTGACCCCCAACAGCAGCAACTTTAGTTGCTTTTTTTGGTTGGTGTCGGTGGTCTCAAGGACTTTCCTGAACGTGAGAAAGTAGGCATAAAGTGTTGATGGTGTAACAAGAAACAAAATGATCGGCACAAATAAAAGCCCGGGGACCACCATTTCGCCCCAATAAGTCCTTTCATGCCCTTTGATGGTCAAATCCGTTACAGAGGTTACGAGAATGGCTATGATACAGGCGGACAGCATGATCTTATAGAAAATGTCTTTTTGTTTTTCCAAGAATGCATAGGTGAAATTGAGGAACAAAAACCCGGTGGGTATCCAGAAAATGCAGGCTATTTTGAAGATCGGCACTTTCCATGATGGCGGTGTCGGCATCCAGGCGATAAAATCACAGAAAACCCATCCCAAAAGGCTGGCCAGGAAAATCAGACAGGTCTTATTGACGGCTGTGTCTTGTTTCTGTGCATAGATGTAGGACCACGCGAAGACATTGATCAGAATGGATCCAATCGGTAAAAACAGATAATAATTCATCTCTTTCTCCCTTTTCCAGCACTTGGATGGCGTCAGTTCTAATTAAGATAGGGTTGATTTTGCTTAGAAAAATTGAATTCCAACAGAGCAGTCCATTCACTATTATGCACATTGCATTCGAGTATTGTAAAATATATTATCCTTCTATGAAAGTATTTTTTTAACCTGAACGAATAATTATAAAAAATTAATGGACATAAATAAAACGATGGAAGGTTGGGAATTTAAACCAGCGTTATTGATTTCATCCCTTTTATTCACGGTTTCGTCGCATGTCCTTTGAAAACCTGTCTATCCTCATCTACCATTTGAACCATGCAGTTCCGGACCATAAACAAAAAACAATCGACCATTCAACGGCTCCGGGAATTTCCCGGTTTGACCACAAAAGGAGGAGGATAATGTTCAATCACAGACCTCGTTAAAGTCAAGGCCGTTTCGCGGCATGGCCAATAGTATTTTCAGGTAGTTAGCGCCTCTCCAGAGCAAAATTGGACAATCAAAATATCAACCAATTAATATATTTCCGAAATTTTATAAATATGTAAAGACTTATTGACAACACGGGAAGGGTGGGATAATCTCGTTTCTACAAACAATGAAGCGAGGCAATCATGATCCAGAAGGTACTGTTCGGCGGTGTATCGAACGAAGAAAACGCGGCTAAATTCATTGGCCAGCGGCTCTATTTGGAATTCAAGGACGACAGCGAAACGCATGCCACTCTTTACCATAATGACGTCTTGGTAAAGACTGCGGACCTCGCTGATAAGGTAGCCAAAAGATTTTTTGTCGTCGAAGCCGTCGAGCTTGGCGCTACAAAAACCCGTCTTGCAGATGCACTTAACATCAGTCGCCAGACCATCCATAACTATCAGGAAATAAAGAAACATTTTGGACTTGAAGGCCTTATCCGCAACTATACCCCTTCAAAGGGGCAGACCTTGCGCCAGAATCGTGAAGCCCACGCTGATAAAGGTCTTAAAGGGAACAAAGCCAGGCAACTGGAGCAGATGCGAAAAGAGGAGCGAGATC
>JASFBJ010000215.1 GCA_030149585.1 Desulfobacterales bacterium
GATATTAAATGTAGCATTATCCTGACATTTAGTGCAGTAAGAAAGCGCAAGCAGGTTATTTAATTGATACATACAACGGAAAAAATATTATCGAAGATGACTTCCATGTATTAAAAGATGTTACCTTAATACGATTTAGACCAATTTGGCACTGGACAGATTCAAAGATCAGAGCTTTTGCTTTTTGTTGTGTCGTTTCTATGACTTTGATAAGAATTATGCAATGGATGACAGAGCAAGAAGGCTATAAAATGAGCACCAATGTCTTGAAAGAAGAATTAACAGATATTCAGGAGGTAATAATGGTTTACAGCCCTGGTAATGCAGAACGTAAAATTACAGAAAGGAGTGCTGTTCAAAAAAAGTTATGGGAAATTTTTAAATTAGGAAAAATAGAAAAACAATTATCACTACACAAATAAATTTATAATCCAGTTCATTTTTAATGGGTTATAAGTTAAAAAATGGCCTGTGGGGAAGATTCAGGTTTGATAGTTGTTTATTTTTACAAGAGTTTTCAGAAATGAAATCACATAATAGGAAAATTCGAGCGGATGCGAAAAACTGATAAAAAAAGATCAAGCACTGGATAAGATAGAAAAACTGTTCTTAGCCGCTCTTAGCCGCAGCAAGTTAAATGCCAACCGCTATTTGTGGACATAAAAATATTATATCAAATTCATACCATTACCATATGGCGTATTTATTGCAAAGTTATCGCTGTCTTGATATTTTTTCATTTCAGCCTGATTGAGCAATTCAGCTTAGGCCCTTTTGGATAATGCAAAGGCTGAAAACAGGCCATTTAAAAGTTTTCAGCACATAATTATTTATAATTACAGGGTGTCGAAAATTTGACGCATCCAATAGGGCCCGAAACAAAAAAATATCAGGAAAAGGAGTTTAATAATGCCGGCCAATGATCTATATACCAATGCTCATCTATTTATCGCGGCACTTCGAATTTTGGAATACAGGGAAAAAACACCGCCTTCAATTAAATCAATAACCGAATTCTTAGGTTTTCCTTCCGAGTTTGGTCATCTGATCTGCAATCAGCTTAGCCAAAAAGGTATTATTGAGTTGATCAAGGGGGCTTATGATACGCGACTTTGCATTAAAGATCATTTTAAACTGGAAGAGCTTCCCAAAACGGAAAACAGCGTGCTCCTGGCAGCTGAAATTAAAAAATTCCAAATCAGCAAAACAGAAATAACACAAAAGGTTGAATCCTTTAAAGCCAAACAAAAGGAAAAACAAAAAAATCTTTTTGCTGATTTGGAAAAAAAACTAAAGAAAAATCTGCGTGAGTGATGGGGAAAAAATGAAAAATTGCCCTGCTTCTGTTAAGGCTTCAGGCTTTACTCTGATAGAGATGGCCGTTGTAATGGTTATTGTAGGAATTTTGATTTCGATTACAGCAACTATTTTACCGACCATGATTCAATCCGCTAAAATTAAAAAGGCAAGGGCCGTTCTTGAAAAATTTGACTATGCCATGGAGGGCTATATTTCAGCAACCGGCCGCTGCCCCTGCCCGGATACTGATAGTGACGGTCTTGAAAACCGCAATGACAGCGGCACTGTTGATGATGCCTCGGACGACACATGCACCGCCTATACAGGCAGTTTACCCTATCTTACCCTTGGACTTTCCTCAGGCAATGATAATTGGCAAAATCCTGTAATCTATGGTGTTTACGAAGATATGATCAAAACATCGACCAGTGGTTTATGTGCCGGCCTGGACAATTTTATCCTGACCCCCAATCCTGACTGGCTTAGAACCACTTCCGCAGGCGGCTCCAACAATCAGGCCTATATAATTATCAGCGGAGGGCCTAAAAACAAAGATGGTTTAAACGGCTATTTTGATGGTTTAAACGGTAGTGCACCTGATGTTGAATTTGAGATTCCAGACAAAACCATAGCTGCCGACTATGATGATCTATCGCGGGCAACCTCGCTGGTTTATTTAAACGGTAAACAATGCAGCGGTGGTGGCCCTGGCGGATCAGGTTCAACACTCACAGAAAACTGCAGCAATGGCATTGATGATGATGGAGATACTTTAATAGACTGCGAAGATCCTGATTGCGCGTCTGATCTCCAATGTCTTAACGCTCCTTCTGTTACTATTGTAGTCAGCACTATTTTGCCGACTATTATAGGACATAGCTTATCACACACATTTCAAGCGACAGGCGGTGAATCATCCCCTGATTATTACTGGTCTTTAACCAGTGTGCCGGCAGCTTTAGATGGAAAAATAAGTATTAATACCTGGACAGGCACCTTGAGCGGCACCCTGGATATCTGCTTTTCAGACTCTCCTTTTACAATCAGCATCAGAGCTGATGACCGGTCTCCTGATCCAGATACTCCATTGGCCGACACCTATGATATTCATGATTTTCAAATCAATATAAATGCCGGCAACCTGACTATCAGACCCACTCCCAGCGAGCTGGCACCTGATCCTGATTTTACAGTTGACAGCTCAACTTTTTCCCAGGAGTTTATAATTGAGGGAGATTATATGGGGCCCTTTGAAAACCCTTCAGCCTGGTCATTAAACTGGGTCGGCAATGACCCTGGTGGTTTTCAGATCGATCCTGTCTCATCCACAACCGCAAGGCTTCGTAAAAGTGCGGCCACTATTGCCAACAGCTATTCATTTACGCTTACAGCTACTGATGATAACTGCCCGGCCAACACGATTACCAGTAATCCCTACTCCATAAATATTACCGAAGCCGGTACCAGCGCTCCTTACACAGTGAATCTTGCAGCGGAATGGCATTTTGATGAATGTGGCTATGACGGCAGTGCAGGTGAGGTTGTTGATTCCGGTGATAATGCTTTAGACGGCACAGCAAAAAATGATTGTGACACAACAGGTTCAGGAAAAATTTGCAGGGCTGCATATTTTGACGGAACTGATGATTATATCAGCACGCCCCATATTGGTCTTGATAACAGAAGTTTCAGTGTTGCAGTCTGGCTGAAGGTCTATGATTTTGACGGAGGGGATGAAGTCATTATTTCGCAGCAGGAAAGTTCAACTCAGAATCACTGCCTGCATATCACAATTCGCAACCAGCGCCCCTATTTTGGATTTTACGGCAATGATCTTACAGGCAGCACAAGCCTTTCAGCCAGCCGGTGGTATCATCTTGTATTTATTTATGACAGTACCACCACAGATAGAAAAATATATCTCAACGGCGCGCTTGATGCAGCACAAACAGGTGTAACCGCATACCAGGGCGCAACAGGCGATACCCTGATCGGCAGATTCAGCAGCCGCTACCTGACAGGTCTTATGGACGAGCTGATGATCTGGCAAAAAGCCTTAACACCAGAAGAAGTCACGGAAATTTACGAACTAAACCGCTCCTCTTGCAACGGGAGTTGCTATACTGCTGAATTGGCCCATTATAAAATGGAAAATTTTCCCTGGAACGGAAGTGCTGAAGAAATAGTTGACTCAGGCAGTGGCAGCAGCCATGGTATTGCAGCAGCCCATGGAAGCGGATCACGAGCTGCCCAGACAACTCCCTCTGGTGGAAAACTATGCAGGGCAGGAACTTTTACAAGAATTGATCAGGATAATGGAGGTTATCTGGATCTTGGTGATCCAGTTGATACTGATCTTGACCCAGGGGTAAATTCCTGGACCATCTCGGCCTGGTTCAACTGGGATGAATCAGGCGGTGAGAACATTATATATAATAAAGAAGGTTTATATGAAGCCAGGGTTCACAGCGGCTATGTTCGCTATGCCTGGCAGCCTGACTGGGCCTGGGATGGGGATAATACTTTTCCTGTTATAGCCGAGACCTGGACATATATTACAACAGTTTATAACGGCAATGAGCAAATTTTATATAAAAATGGAGTGCAGGTGTTTGCCAGAGCTCAAACAGGCGCCATAGGCAGCAACTCTTCAAAACTGCTCATTGGTGCGCGCGGCAATACAACTCCCAGAAATTTTTTTGGGGGCAAAATTGATGAATTAAAAATTTATAACCGTGCTTTGGCGGAAAATGAAATAAAAAACGATATGGAAGAGACCAGGGATTGCACTGCTGATTCAGTGGTTATCAGCAGCACCTCCCTGCCAAATGCCGTTATGGGCCAAACCGGCTATACCAGCCTTTCTGATCCTGTGGCCAGTGGCGGAACTCCTCCCTATGTCTGGGAAATTATCTCCCAGGGCGAGCTAAATCTGGGGATGCCGGATGTCACAACCGGTACGCTGGAAGGTGATATCACTGTGTGCTCCGGAACCCATAATATTATCCTGCGAGTTACTGATGCCAACAGCCGCATGGATGAGTCAACCCTGCCCTTAGTGGTTGCAAACAGCGGCTTAACAGTGTCAGGCCTAAACTCCGTACTTAATTGCGCGACTTCTACCTGCTATTGGAATTTTAATGTTAATGGAGCAATGGTGGGCGAGCTGAATAATTTTATAATCAACTGGCAGGGCAGCGGGCCGGGCGGTTTTGAAATAATTTCAACAGGAATAAATACTTTTCGTTTGCGCAAGATCGGATCATCCACAGCCGGTAATAATTACCGCTTTGGTCTTGAGGCAACTGACAGCGAGTGCCCTGCCAACCAGCTCGACACTGGTTTGGTTTATACATTAAATATAAGTGGAGCAGCAACTGATGGGCCATATTATGCCGGCAGTATTGCTGAGTGGCACATGGATGAATGCACCTGGGACGGAACAGTTGATGAAGTGCAGGATGCTTCCGGGGCCGGTTATAACGGCCTGGCTCATAATTTTATTTCTGCTGACAGCCAAAACCGGTCAATCGGGAAAACCTGTTATGGTGCGGCGCTTAACCTTTCCGGGACCACTGATCAATATGTTTCCTTTGACTATCGGGCATTTAGCAATCTGGGAGATTTTTCACTGGCCATGTGGTTCAAGATTGAACAGTTGTCCGAGAATATCAGCACGCTTTTTTCAGGAAATAACTCAGAAAATGATAATGTTTTTTTAATTTATCTTAACGCCGGCGGCACTTATCTTACAACCCATCTTAATGGACAGGTTACGGGTGGATTCAATCTTGGCAACAGCGTGGCTGATAATCTCTGGCATCATCTGGTCTGGATGCGTCAGCTAAGTGACGGAAGTGAAACTATTTATTTAGACGGTCTTGCCGTTAATGATTCAAGGAGTGCTGCCGGCACTGAAAATATAACCCTGGCTGAAGGCGGAGCCATAATTGGTCAGGAGCAGGATTCAGTTGGGGGCGATTTTGTTGAAAACCAGATGTTTCACGGCTGGATTGATGAATTAATAATATTTAATAAGGTGCTAGGCCAGACTGAGATTGATAATCTGCAAACCATTACCCATGATTGTGCGGGAGACTGCTACACTGATGCTGTTGCTAAATACCATATGGATGAAGAATCCTGGACTGCTGAACAGGAAGATGATGTCCAGGATTCTTCCGGAAACACTATTCACGGCACTCCCTATGGAAGCATTGCCATTGATCAGAGCGAAAGCCATCTTTGCTATTCAGGCTCATTTGGCAACAGCAACAGTTATGTTTTGATTACCGATCTGCCGGTTTCCACAGCAGCCAATGATAAAACCACTATTTGTTTCTGGATGAACTGGGCTGGTGACGGCGGTCGGATGCCCATTGGATGGCAACAGGGATATGATCTTTATTTTCACGGGCCAACCCGTTTTGGCTTTAATACCGGAAATGGTGATGTTTATGGTATAAATGGGGCAGATGCCTTTGTTGATAACTGGCATCATATTACAGCTATTTTTAATAATCGGGCGCCATTAAAAAATCAGCTATTCATTGACGGAGAGCTTCAGGCCCTGGAAGTCCTTTCGGAAAATGCACCTGTTAACCGCAGTGTCAGTTCTATTTTTTATATTTCAGGATGGGGTTCCAGCACTGGTTATAAGTATAATGGTTTAATAGATGAATTAAAGATTTTCAGTCGTGGACTTTCCGTGGATGAGGTACTTGCTGATATGAACGAGACTCACGACTGCCAAGGCGGCGGAGCCGGCCCAGGGCCATAGAGCTCGCGCAAAAAGAACTTTACATTTTAAGTGCCGATGCATCCAGGCTGGTACTATTCTGATGTTTTTTCCTCCCAGTGGGGGTTTTGACCAATAATAACATCTTCAAACATTCAGAACAAACCCCTCAATGTTTTTAATTTTTACGGAATCTATTCCGAATTACCTTTTTTGCCAATAAAGAAAAGTAGATTTAAAACTCACAACATAACTAAACTGGCAACATAATGATTAAGCTTAGCTGCGGCGG
>JASFBJ010000471.1 GCA_030149585.1 Desulfobacterales bacterium
AAAAGCAAGGGAGTATATAGATATGGAACCGAATTATGTCATTATCATTTGTGCTCTTACCTTGCTTGGCTTGATAATTATGGGTTGCCCTATTTTTGTGTCCCTTGGCATGGCTAGTGCTACAGGTATTTATATTTTGGGTGGTTTTGATGCCCTTGCTCGTATTCCTGCAATAATGTTTACCCATTTAGATGGTTTTGTTCTTTTAGCCGTACCTCTTTTTTTGTTAATGGGACAAATTCTCTTTTTTTCCGGGATAGGCGCTGATCTTTACAACGCCGGAAATAAATGGCTTTCAAATGTCAAAGGTGGGCTGGCTATGGCCAGCACAATTGCCTGCGCGGTGTTCGGCGCAATGTGCGGTGTCTCTCTGGCTGCTTCCGCGAGCATTGGTTCTTTTGCCATTCCTGAGATGAGAAAGCAGGGCTACCATCCCCGGTTTGCTGCAGGAACTGTTGCTGCTGCTGGTGCACTGGCTATGCTCATACCACCCAGTCTTTTATTTATCTTATATGGCGCTATTGCAGATGTGTCGGTTGGCAAATTATTTGTAGGCGGTATTTTGCCTGGAATTATTCTGGCTTTTATGATGTGCGTTTATGAGTGGTGGGCGGTAAAAAGAAATCCCGCTATGGCGCAGGGAGCATGTGAAAAAATAACATGGCAGGAAAAATTTTCTTCATTAAAAAGATTATGGCCGGCATTGATTCTTATATTTTTAGTCCTTGGAACTATTTATCTTGGTGTCTGTACCCCAACGGAAGCCGGCGCAATTGGTTCCGTTGGCGCCATTCTTATCGCTGTTTTTATTTATCGCAGCCTGAATTGGGAACAATTAAGACTTGTATTTAATTATACTACCAGAACCACTTCAGCAGTGATGATAATCTTTGCATGCGGGGTATTATTTAGTGTGCTGTTAACCATGCTAAAACTTCCCGATATGTTGGCTGAATATACTATTAACAGCGGGTTACCAGGGTGGCAGGTTTTCATTCTTTTAAATCTGGTATTAATGGTTATTGGCATGTTTGTGGATGGCGGCACCGCGGTTGTAGTTACTACTCCGATTGTCCTTCCGACAATAGTTTCCATGGGTTACGACCCTCTATGGTGGGGGATCATTCTTGTTGTAAACCTTGAGATGGCTGTAATTACACCGCCTGTGGGTCTCAATCTCTATGCTATTAAAAGTATAGCCCAGGATATAAGCATGCATGATATAATCCGTGGATCTTTGCCTTTTGTTGTTGTGGAATTAATTGCTTTGGTGCTGTTTTTTATTTTTAAAGATCTTGTTACATGGCTTCCGGGTTTGATGGGATGATCAATAAAAATGTTCTATTTTGCCTGGATTTTGATATATTTGTAATTACAAATATATAATTATAAACTCAAAGCATCCAGGTATAAAACTATTTCTATTTAAAAAGGAGTTTCACTTTGGTTGATAAGAACAATCAGATAAGTAAAAAAAGAAAAGAGTGGGAAGAAGGTTGTGTAAAACCATCTTTAAAGAGGTTTGGGATTAAAGAATCGCCGGCGCGATTTTATACTCCCAATGATATCCCTGAGTTTGATTTTTTAGAAAAAGTCGGGTTTCCAGGCGATTATCCTTTTACCGCAGGGGGCTATGCAATACCTACTCCCGGTCTGGCGCCCAGCGTGGGGAGCGGATTTCAGGACACAGGTAAAGGACTTGTGCGTGCCGGTCAATATTCAGGGTATGGCACGGCCGAAGATACCAGGGAATATTATCAAAAGATGATAGATATGGGGCAGGTGGGTGGCCCTAATCTGGCTTTTCAGCTACCCACCC
Organism: Desulfobacterales bacterium; assembly: GCA_030149585.1. Taxonomy (GTDB): domain Bacteria; phylum Desulfobacterota; class Desulfobacteria; order Desulfobacterales; family JASFBJ01; genus JASFBJ01. The sequence continues at coordinate 1,820 of JASFBJ010000471.1, forward strand.
AGTGCGGGTATGACTCAGATCATCACAGGGCCAAAGGAGAAGTAGGAAAAACAGGGGTAGCCATTGATTCTCTGCAGGATATGGAAATTGTTTATGAGCCATTTCAAGGAGACAGGGATATAGACAAGATTGCTTCCAACTGGACAATTAATGCTCCTGCCAGTATGATTCTGGCAATGTATATT
>JASFBJ010000216.1 GCA_030149585.1 Desulfobacterales bacterium
AGAGTAGTTGGCGGGAAGGTGGCTTGGCTATGAGCTGAAATTGTTCAGGAGTCGCTTGAATCGTTTGTAAACATCCCTTCTGTGTCCAATATAATAGATTTCAATGCGTTGTTTCTCTTCAGCTAATTTGTAAATGATTCTGTATCGTTTGGGCTTAAACGACTTGAACCCTGATAATTCCTCTTGCAGGTCAGTACCGGAATAAGGGGAAATATATATCTGTTTAATAGCGTCCCTGATGAGTTTTTTGCTGTCAGGATGAAGTTTAGTCAAGATTTTGCCGGCTTCAGGGGTCAATTTGATTTTCCACTGGTTCATTCCGTAAAAACTTCATCATAATCAAGCCACATTCCCTTGTCCGCTTCTTTAATTGATTTCCGTATGGACTTCATTGCCTTTTCATCGGAAAGAATTTCTAATGTTTCCAATAGTCCGTCGAATCTATCCATACTAATGAGTACCACTTCGGGTATTCCATTCTTTGTGATAGCTATAGCATCGTCAGAATCTTTAATTTTTCTGACCATCTCCAAAAGGTTAGTTTTTGCTTTTGTAACAGGAACATATTCTTGAATTGATTGCATAGTATACCTCCTTTTTATATAATTATTATAACGACCATAATTATGCATGTCAATCTTAATCTTTAGAATTTCATTAAACTCAGATGCTGTATCCCCTTTAAATGATTGATCAAGCAATATTTGTAACGTGTTTTTTAGTGTCCCGTGTTTTGAAAATAAAACGGATTTATGTATCCATAAACCATATTCACTGTATTTTGCTATTTGTTTCAGAGAGTAATATTTTTCACGATGAGAACAACTATAAATATAATCCAATTTTCTCAATCTTCTAAACACAGTCATTCTTGATTGAGTATTGAGGGCAGCCTTTATCTCATCCATTGTGGCAATTTTGCGTTTGGTGTGGTTATTTTATCAAAGAAGGCAATTAATCAAAATAAAGGATGATAAAATATAGATATAATTGCTTCCTATAGATTATTAGCCTTGACACTTTCTTTAGATTATGTTCAATATGTGAACAAATAATCTTATCTATCTCAATTAAGCTACTTTTTATTCATAAACTCAAATCATTATCTTATCCGAGAGCAAGTTAATTCTTGCACTTCACCAAGCGGAGCTATGCCTTATGAATCCAGAGGAACTTCGCACTCTGAAATTTCTTGAAGAACTTGATAAGCAGCAAATTCAAAGCCAGCGTGAGCTATCCCAAAAATTGAACCTTTCACTGGGACTGGTGAATTCATTTCTTAAAAGATTGATTCAAAAAGGCTATTTTAAGGCTGCGACAATTCCTAAAAATCGAATCAAATATATTTTAACCCCTCATGGTGTGGCTGAAAAAACACGTTTAACCTATGAGTATGTCCAATTTTCTCTAAATTATTACCGCGATACCCGTTATAAGTTTCAACTACTTTTTAATGATTTTGTTACAAGGGGATCTTTAAAAATTGTTTTTTTTGGACTAAGTGAGTTATCTGAAATAGCTTATCTTTCGCTACTTGATATGCCGCTTAAACTGGTTGCTATAATAGATGATAATAATGTGGGTCAAAAATTTTTTAAATTAGAGGTTAAAAGTTCTTCTGAACTTAATTCTCTTTTTTTTCATAATATTCTTATTACCTCAATTAATAATGATCCCAATATCAGCGAAATTTTGTTCAAAAAAGGGATTCCAAAAGAGAAAGTCGTTAAGATTTCCTGAGATTCTTATTGTTTTCCAATTATATAGACTGTACAAGTATCTAAATTTAAAGATAATGTTTTCAAAATACGGAGTTAATAGATGAAAAAACAAATTTTCTTTTTAATCGCCGGCATTCCTTTATTATTAACTTTATTATTAAATATAGACGGTTTTGCTCAAAATGACTGGGCAGTAAATAATAATGTAAATGAAATCAGTCCGGCAACACTCAAACTTTTACCACAGGATGTTCAGGAAAAAATTAAAAAAGCTTCTCAAAGAGAGACTGCTCCAAGCTCATCAATAAATATTTCATCAGAAGATAGTGAAAAAAATATTTCATCAGAAGATAGTGAAAACCTGAAACAAGCGCCCAGGATTAGCCCACCAGCCCTTTCAAAAGTAGATTCTAAGATTGAAACGCGCTATCGAGCAGGATATGCTTCAACCTTGGCTCATAAATTAAATCAGTTTGGTTATGATTTATTTGATAGCATAGATCCTAAAATATCCAGGCTGGCAGTGCCTGATGACACTTATATTTTGGGACCCGGAGATAAACTTAGAATCAGAATATGGGGTTCAGAAATTGATGCTGAATTTGCTGGAGCGATTTCCCGGGAAGGCACCATTAATGTCCCCAAAATCGGGATAGTGCAGCTCTCTGGTACAAAACTGGGGGCTGTGGAAAATATTATTCGCAAAGAGGCTGAAAAATATATTCAGGGTATTAATATCAATATAACGCTTCAGGAGTTGAGAAGTGTTGAAGTTTATATTGTTGGCTCGGTCTATAAACCTGGATTACATCTTGTGCCGGCTTTTTCTACTATTATTGACGGTCTGCTGGCCGGCGGCGGGGTCAAAAAGAGCGGAAGTTTGCGCTATATTGAATTATTCCGGGAAGAAAAATTATTTAAGCGATTTGATTTATATGATTTATTACTTAAAGGATCGAGAAAATTTGATGTGCTTTTGGAAGACAGGGACGTTCTATTTATTCCGCGATTGGGAAAAACCGCGGCTATTGCCGGAGCAGTGAGACAAGAGGCAATTTTTGAATTAAAAAATGAAAAGTCGATTCAGGATCTTATTGATCTTGCCGGCGGTATTTTACCTCAGGGCCTTGCCGGCCGACTCTATCTAAGGCGTTTTAAAAATAACAGGGTATTTCTTATAAAGGATATTGATACCCAAAAAAATGAAAAACAGTGGCAATCTGAGGCAATTCAGGCAGGTGATCTATTAGAATTAAAATTCGTACCTGCTGAATGGCCCCAGGTAGTAAAACTTGAAGGACATATCTGGCGACCGGATTTGTTTCAATACCGGCCCGGTTTAAAATTATCGGATATTTTAACATCCAGAGAGCTTTTACAGCCTGGTGCAATGATGGACTTTGGATATCTTTTCCGGTTTGATCCCAAAACAACTCGCACCACTGTAAAGCAATTTCCTCTGGAAAAGGTATTTAGCGGTGAATATGATGCAGCGCTAAATTCCCATGACCGGATTGAAATATTATCACGAGAAGACCTGGGGATTAAAGAAGACCTGATTATTACTGGCGCGGTTTGGAAGCCTGGCTCCTATGATCATCGGCCCCACCTGACTCTTCAGGATTTAATTGCTTTAAGCGGTGGTGTTAAATTTGGAGCTGATTTAAATAAAATTGAGCTAAGTCGTAAAGAGATCAAAGATAAAAAAGTGGTTATAAATTATTTTAAATTAAACCTGACTGAAAACAGTGAATTCGAGCTTGAGCCATATGATTATATTCTTATCCCTCAGATCAAAGATTCGCTCAGATATAAAACTGTTAAAATTTCCGGAGAAGTGAGATATCCCGGTGAATACAGCATCAGAGAGGAAGAAAGACTTTCCGATCTGATTGAAAGATCAGGTGGTTTTACTGATGCTGCCTATTATTATGGCGCAAAATATACATCTTTGCCGGCAAAAGCGATTCAGCAAAAAAGTATTGAAACCCTTATTCGTAAAATGGAATTTCAATCTCAACGAGCTATTTCAGAGCAGGCTCAAACCGCGGTTTCAAAAGAGGCCATTGAATCTGCCGGGGTTGCCCAGGAAGCTGTTCAGGGAATGCTGAAACAGTTAAAAAGTATAGAGGCAGAAGGCCGGGTAGCTATTAAGCTGGCAGAAATTGAATCTTTTCGTGGTTCGTCATATGATTTTAAACTGGAACCAGGAGACTCCTTATTTATACCAAAACGGCCAAATTTTATAGCAGTAGTGGGCAGTGTTTTTTCCCCAAGTGCCTATTTATACGAACCCAATATGACTCTGGATTATTATTTGAGTAAAAGTGGGGGTCCAACAAAGAGTGCTGATGATGACCATATTTATCTGCTCAAGGCCAATGGTGAAGTAATATCCAAAGATCAGATGTCAGGAATGTTCAGCAGGTTCGGCAAAGTTGAGCTGATGCCCGGAGATACTATTGTGGTGCCTGAAAATCTGGAAAGGGTTCCTTATCTCAGGCTGGTTAAAGATATCACAGACATTATATTTAAAATCGCCGTTACAGCCGGCGTTGCCCTGGCTTTATAAAGATTAATGGCAAAAAAAAAAGCAGGTTTTATATTCTGCCTGATCTGTTGGACGTTTAATTTTTATGGTACTTTTTGGATTTCTTTTGCTTATGCAAGGTCTGAAGCATTACCATCTTTGCAATCATACAGCGGTTTATTAAATATGCCCAATGCCAGGGTTATGCCTGACTGGAATTTTAAGCTCCATTACAGCAATGCAGATCCTTTTGAATATTTTGGTACCGCCTTTGGTTTGTGGGACAGAGCTGAAATTTATGGTCAGATTATAAGGATAAACTCATTAGAATACTGGGACAGAGAAAATAAGGGCGATAATAATGATTTTAATTTTGGTGGACGACTTATTTTAGCAAAAGAAGATGATTATTTACCTCAGATTGCAATTGGCGTGCATGACATATCCGGCAAAGGCTTATTTGATGCCCGTTATCTGGTTTTTTCAAAAAAAATATGGGATGTTGATTTAACTTTTGGAGCAGGGCAGGGGGCTCTGGCCGGGGAATTTGTCAGTGGCAAATCCTGTAATGTATTTGGTTCGAAACTTTTCAGGGATACGGATATTTTTGCTGGAATTGAGTGGGAGATAATACCGGATTTTGCCCTGACGCTGGAGTATTCTTCTTTTGAATGGGAAAATTTATTTGGTTATGTTGATCAAAATAAAGCGCAAATAAAAGAAGAGAATGAAAGACTGCCAATTAACTGCGGCTTAAAATACACTCTTTTTGATTATCTGCACTTGCAGGCTGGATATCTTCATGGCAGCACCTGGTCGGGCAGCCTCAGCCTGACATTTCCATTGGTTGCTCAGGGACTTTTTTCATGGAAAAAAAAGGGTCCCTATAATAGCTGCGAAAAATTGCGCTGGCAAATATACCATTCCAGTAATAATGAAATCTCCCGGCTAATAGCCAATGAGATAAAACTGCAAGGCTTTAATTCAATTTCAGTTTCATGCAAAACCTCTGCAATCTGGGTTGAGGCAGAAAATATTTTATATATGTCTGACAGTCGGGCTCTTGGGCATCTATTTGATATCGTGGATAAGACCGCTCCTGAACGAATAAAAACCGTTTATTTGAATCTTATACATAATAATCAGGTGCTGCAAAGTTTAAAATCCTCTCGGTCAATTCTAAGGGCATTTATGCAAAGCAACCAGGATCGTAAAGGGCTGCTTCATTTTGGTAATCTGGATCTTTATAAAACCGATAATTGGATTGAATATCAAAAAAATGATGAAGCTGTGAATAAAGAAAAAAATCATCTTTTTTCATATTATCTTATACCTGAATTCAAGACAATTATTCATGACAGCAAGGGAGAAATAAAAAGCAAGGCGGTTGTTAGGGCAAAGGTGGAATACTCTGCCTGGTCAAACGCAATAATAACCAGCGAAGTTGGATTGCCTCTTTTAAATCAATTTGATGATTTTGATCAATCTGCTTTGGAAGATAATCAATCTTTGAATATAAATCAAATGGAGTATGAGAAAAAAAATGACCCTGGCCTGAATGTTTTATGCTTGAACCAGTTTGTTGAATTACCGGAAGATTTTAATGGACTGTTGACAATCGGCTATCTTGATCAAGAATTTGCCGGACTGAGTTGCGAGACATTCCGCTATTATAATGACGGTAAATTCGGCATGGGACTCCAAAGCGATCTTGTACGAAAACGCTGCAAAGATAATCCAGTATCATTAAATCATAATGAGGACTCCTGGTATTATACGGCCTTTATAAATCTCTACGCTCAAATCTGGCCGGCTGAAGGAGTTGAAGCTGGTTTGAAACTGGGACGATTTTTAGCTGGTGATCCTGGCGCCAGATTTGAATTAAGACGTTCTTATAATTATTTTACTATTGGAGCCTTTTTTACGGCAACAGATACAAGTTGTTTTAAATCAAATGAGAATCGCGGTCATCATGATATGGGTGTATATTTCACTATTCCATTATCAATCATAAAGACAAGCGATTCAAAAGGTCAGCTAAGATATTCAGT
>JASFBJ010000217.1 GCA_030149585.1 Desulfobacterales bacterium
AACTTGTTTCAATACATGGCGGCCACAGTGGCCAATTTTGTAATCACGCCGAAGATTCTCTGGAAAAGATTATCCAGACCTATATTGCAAAAGGGTTTCAGTGGGCAGGAATTACTGAGCATATGCCGCCCCTGAAAGATTCTTTTTTATATCCTGAAGAAAAAAAAGCTGGTTTAAATGCCGCTGCAATGCAAGACCGGTTTGGCGAATATATCAAGACAACTCGTTGGTTGCAGCAAAAATACAGCTCATCCATCACCATCTATTTAGGTGTTGAAACAGAATTTTACAGCAATGTTGTCCCTTTTATTGAAAAGCTTTGGAAAAAATTCCAACCTGATTTTCTGGTGGGCTCGGTGCATCATGTGACAGATATCCCCTTTGATTATAGTCCGGGGCTGTATGCAAAAGCTTTAGCAGCAGCTGGAAGTATTGAGGCCTTATATTGCCATTATTTTGATTTGCAGTATGAGATGCTTAAAAAACTGCGACCGGCAGTTGTAGGTCATTTTGATTTGATCAGGATATATGATGATGAGTATCACAGGCGCTGGCAGGTGCCTGAAATTATAACCAGGATTAAAAGAAATCTGGAGTTTATCAGGGAGTGTGATCTTATTTTGGATTTTAATTTGCGAGCTTTTCAAAAAGGGGATAAGGAACCTTATATTTCAAAACCAATTCTTTTACTGGCCAGGGATCTTGGAATTAAAATCGTGCCTGGAGACGACTCTCACGGCAAAGATCAGGTGGGTCTTAATATATCCAGAGCAATTAAAATTCTAAAGGCTATAGGCGTTACCGATAAGTGGCCCAGACCTGTTTGATAAAGATTTAAAAGGTTGAAATGACAAAAAAAAATAATTATTCAAAGCCGGCCAAAGCCTTTAAAACTTTGGGGCTGAGTCTTGGCGCCTCTACCTTATCAGTTGTCCAGCTATCATATCCTGAGGATATGACAAAACCGGCAATTATCAAAAGCAATTATTTTCCCCATGATGGAAACCCGCGCCAAACTCTTATAGATGCGCTTAAAACCCTGAATCCAAACGACTTTGAACGAATTGCTATAACCGGCCGCAAATTTTGCAAAATAGTCAATCTAACCACTCTTACTGAGCCTGAAGCCGTGGAGTATGCTTATAATTATGTTAAGCCGCTCAATATCAACTGCCCGGCTATTATCTCGGCCGGAGGTGAAACCTTTATGGTTTATGCCTTAAACAACTCCGGTAAAATTTCCAATATAATCACCGGCAATAAATGTGCATCAGGAACCGGTGAATTTTTTCTTCAGCAATTGCGCAGGATGAATGTTACACTCAAAGAGGCTGCCCAGTGGAGCCTGGCCGAAAAGCCATATCCTGTTTCCGGCCGATGTTCTGTTTTTTGCAAGTCTGACTGCACCCATGCCACCAACAAAGGAATTCCTAAAGCCAGGGTAAGCGCCGGCCTCTGCCAAATGATGGCAAATAAAATTTTAGAACTTCTAAAAAATATTTCTTTGCAGCATGTGATGATTACAGGCGGCACCACCCGCAACCAAATGATGATAAACTCTTTGAAAAAGGAGATTAAAGATCTGATTATTCCCAGACAAGCCCCATATTTTGAGGCTCTTGGGGCAGCTCTTTGGGCAGGCGAGCATGACACAAAGGCTTTTCCGGGTATTTCCCGTTTATTTACCGAAAATTCGCTCTCATTTGAGCGCCTGGAACCTTTGCTTGATTATCAGGATCAGGTGGAATTTAAAATAATTGATAAGCAAGTGATTCAACCTCGAGATCGCTGCATCATAGGGCTTGATGTGGGCTCCACAACTACCAAGGCAGTACTTATCAGAGAAAAAGATAATGCCTTATTATGCGATATCTATTTAAGAACCAGTGGTGATCCTGTAAGAGCTGCCAGGCAGTGCTATAAATCTCTTTTTGACCAGGTTGCCAAAAAAATTGATCCAGCCTGCTTTTCGATAATCGGTCTTGGGGTCTGTGGTTCCGGACGTCAGATTGCAGGGCTGCATGCATTTACGGATGGTATCATAAATGAGATCAGCGCCCATGCTGCTGCCGCGGTTTATTTTGATCCTGATGTAGACACCCTGTTTGAAATCGGAGGCCAGGATGCAAAGTACACCTATATTACCAACCAGGTCCCCTCTGATTATGCCATGAACGAGGCTTGCTCTGCCGGCACAGGCTCATTTCTGGAAGAGTCGGCTTTTGAAACTCTGGGGATAAAGATGGAACAAATTGCAAAAATCGCACTCAAAGGGTCGAGTCCGCCCAATTTTAACGACCAGTGCGCTGCCTTTATTGCTTCAGATATTAAAAATGCAATCCACGAAGGAGTTTGTCAGGAAGATATTGTTGCGGGGATGGTTTATTCAATTTGTATGAACTATACCAATCGGGTAAAAGCAAACCGGCCGGTGGGCCAAAAGGTCTTTATGCAGGGCGGAGTCTGCTATAACAGGGCAGTGCCCCTGGCAATGGCGGCTTTAGTGGGGAAACCGATTATTGTGCCGCCGGAACCCGGTTTAATGGGAGCTTTTGGCGTGGCACTGGTGGTCAAAAAGAGAATCAGCACTGGTTTAATGGAAGAAAAAAAATTTGATCTGGCTGATTTGGCTAATCGCCGGGTTGAATATGGCAAATCCTTTATATGCCGGGGAGGAAAAAATAAATGTGATCGGCGCTGTGAGATCGCAATTATTAAACTGGAAGGTCAAAAAATCCCTTTTGGCGGAGCCTGTAACCGTTATTATAATTTGCGTCATAAAAAAAAGATTAACATGGCTGAGCTGGACCTGGTAAAAAAACGGCAGCATCTGGTTTTCAGCCGATTCAGCAGCAACAAAGCATTTGACCGCAATATCAAAATTAAAGGCCGGATCGGGTTTAACAGAAGTTTTATGGTAAACACTTATTTCCCTCTTTACTCGACATTTTTTTCAGAGCTGGGTTATAAACCTGTATTGCCGGATAAACCTGATCAAAAGGGGATTGATCAGCGCAATGCTGCTTTTTGCTATCCTGGTGAGCTGGCTCATGGATTTTTTTATTCTCTTTTACAAGTTCACCCACCTCTGGATTTTATTTTTTTACCCCATTTTAAATCAATCCCGGCTCATAACGGCCTGAAAATATCCCAGGTCTGCCCTCTTGTTCAAGGAGAGCCCTTTTATCTTAAAACAGCTTTCAGGAAAAAACTTGAAAAGCTTGAAAAAGCAGGCACCCGGGTACTGACGCCTTTACTGGATCTTACAAAAGGGCTTTATACTGCCGAAAAACCATTAATCGAGTCTGCCCGTGAAATGGGAATTAATCGGAAAGCTGCCAAAACAGCCTTTGATATTGCCCTGGCTCAGCAAACCGCGTGTCTGGCTGAAATGCAAAATATCGGGCAAAAAACCCTTTCAGCGCTGGAAAAAAATCCTGAGCAACCAGCTATCATTATTTTTGGAAGGCCCTATAACGGATTTGTCAAAGAAGCCCACATGGGAATTCCTGATAAATTTGCTTCCCGCGGGATAAGGGTTATTCCTTTTGATTTTTTATCTGTTCATGACCAGCTTTCAAAACGTCATATGTATTGGGGAATGGGGCAGCTTATTATGATGGCCGCTCGGATCGTAAAAAAACATCCTCAACTATTCGGCACTTATATCACCAATTTTTCATGCGGCCCGGATTCTTTTTTAATCGGTTATTTTCGTGATATTATGGGCCGCAAGCCATCTTTGACTTTAGAACTGGACTCCCATACAGCCGATGCGGGTATAGAAACCCGCATTGAAGCTTTTTTGGATATTATCGCCAGTTATCATCAGCTTTCGTCAGCCCGGGTCAGGCCTGTAATCTCACAGGAATTTCAGCCCGCAAAGATGATTTTTACTAAATCAACTGCAAAGGTGCAAACCTCTGATGGCAAAAAAATAGCTATTAATGACCCAAAGGTTACGCTGCTTTTGCCATCTATGGGCAAACTCTCCTCAGAAGGACTGGCTGCTGTTTTTCGCGGGGCAGGGTTGAATGCAAAGGCCCATAAACCTCCTGATAAGGCAATTTTGAAGCTGGGACGCGGCAATACATCCTGCAAAGAGTGTTTACCGCTGATTTTGACCACAGGAACCCTGCTGCAATATATTAACCAGGAAAGAGAGCAAGATGAAATCGTGGTTTATTTCATGCCGACCGGGTCCGGCCCCTGCCGGTTTGGTCAATATCGAATCTTCATGGAAGACCTGGTGAAAAAGCTTGAATTAAAAGATGTGGCTCTTTTTTCCCTTTCTTCAGAAAACGGGTATAAAGGTCTGGGAAAAAAGTTTCATACCAGGGCTTTTAACTCAATGGTTATTTCAGATCTCTTTGAGGATATCCGATCCATGATTCTGGCAAATGCAAGGGATTTAAAACCGGCTTTGAAAATTTTTAATCACCATTGGCAAGAGGTGCTCAATGCTTTGCAATACAAAGATTTTACCGAGCTTGAAAAAATAATAACAAATGCTGATGAAAGTTTTTCCAGTCTTTCCATGAAGCGGGCCATAGAGGATGTTCCACTGATTTCTCTAACTGGAGAAATCTTTGTCAGGCGAGATGGATTATCCCGCCAATATCTTACAGAAAGGCTGGCAAAAAATGGATTTGCTGTAAGCTGTACTCCAGTAACGGAATGGCTTCATTATACTGACTATCTGGTTAAAAATGGGCTGGTGGATAATAATCTCTCTTTTTTGGCAAAATTAAAATTCTGGGTTAGCAGAAAATTTCTGGCCCATTATGAAAAGCGTTTATATGAAAAACTTTCTCATTCCGGCCTGCTGATTTCAAAACCAATTAATATTGATTCAGTTATTGAAAATTCCAGACCCTATATTTCTCATCATCTTGCAGGGGAAGCCGTGCTTACGGTGGGCGGGGCGCTGAGCCAAACTATGACCCAGACTTGCGGGGTAATAGCCATTGGACCTTTTGGCTGTATGCCAAACAGGATATCCGAGGCAATTTTGAGCGGAATCATGGAGCGTACAGCAAGGCCGGCAAGGGAACAATGCAGTAAAAACTCAGACATTATTTTAACAAAAATTGATGAATTGCCATTTCTGGCGATTGAAACTGATGGTTCACCCTTTCCCCAGCTGATTGACGCCAAACTGGAGGCTTTTTGCCTGAGAGCAGAACGCTTGCACGAGAAAATGCAAGCCAGATAAGGAACGGGGACAAAATATCATTTTTTTCTTCTGTCCGGCGAATTGCGCCTGCTTTTCTTAAAAGAAAGCTCCACAAAAATGCCATTTCGGACACTTTCGCGGCGATCCTGCCTGTTTTTGCGCTGATCACGTAAAACTGCTTTTTTAACAGGCAATATCGGTGTCCTTTTTTTTAATAGCCCATTTCTTACAGGCTGGATATTTTTAATGGTGATATCCATTTTAATCCTCCCTGATATATAGATCGGTATTATTATTGATAACCTTTAGTCTTTTATAAAAAAAATAAGGAATAGATTAAAAATGACTGAAATGCCGAAAATTATAACAGATACCAGGCATGATATCGGAATTATTATAATTCATAATCCAGTAAAAAAAAACGCCGTTAATAACCTGCTTTTGCAAAGCATGAATCAGGCTTTACTGGAAATGGCGGATAAACAATTACGAGCCATAATTATCAAGGGCAGTGATGGTAATACCTTTTGTGCAGGCTATGATATTAATCATTTTCCCCAGGGAAAATTCAAAGCTGAAACATATGATCTTGATAATGACTATATGTCTCAGACCATGGCGACCATGACACATCTGGATATCCCTTTGATTGCCATGGTAAACGGTCACTGCTTTGGCGCTGGAGTGGATATTGCTTCAGCCTGCGACTTTCGTTATGGAGCCAAAGGCTTCAAATTCGGCGTGCCTGCTGCTAAAATAGGAATTATCTATGGCCCCGAAGGAATCAGACGATTAATAAACCTGATAGGCCTTCCAAAAACCAAGGAAATAATGCTCCTTGGAAATCCCATATCAACTGAAAAGGCCTGTGAGCTTGGTTTTTTTAATCAGTTGACAGACTTAAACCACCTGGAAGACCTTTGCTTTAAAGTTGCCGATCAGTTGATTATGAACGCTCCTTTGGCGGTTATCGGCATGAAACAAATTTTTCGTTTTTTATCGGAACATGAAGAGCTGGCAGAGTCAAGACACCAGCAGACTCTGCAAATGAGGGAGGCGGCTTTCCAAAGCAAAGACGCTAAAGAGGCTATAAAAAAGGGGGTTAAGTCGGCTGTTG
>JASFBJ010000472.1 GCA_030149585.1 Desulfobacterales bacterium
AAAACCATCCGGTCTCAGTTTATACCGGGGTTTACCGGTAAAAGTTTAGAGGATATCAACCAGGCCTTTGAAAGATGGCTTACAGATGAGTACCATGCCAGGAAACATTCCTCCACTGGCCAATCTCCTATCAGCCGGTTCGTTGATCATATCGAATGTATAAGATCAGCTCCACAAAATTTGAAGGATAACTTTAGAAAAGTTGCCAGGCGCAGAGTCAATAAAGACAGATCAGTTGTACTTGACAGAATTTTGTATGAAGCCCCTGTTAAGCTGATCGGTAAACAAGTGGAGCTACTTTATCATGAAGATGAACGAGAATTGGTTGAGGTCAGATACAAGAACAAATCCTATGGCATGCTTGTTCAAATCGATATTCATGTCAACTGCCGGGTTAAGCGTGATAAAAACAATAACATCGCCATATCTTCAAAAAACATAGCACCCGAAAGTGGTCAAATATGGGGGGTGTCATGAGTTACCGTGTATTTTTTGAATTTGTGCAGGAGCCATTTGGTTCTGACATATCGCATAAACAGATACTTGTTACCCCTTCTTTAATTGGTGTTGAGGAGCGTATCCACTATGCAGTCCGTCTTGGAGCTGTGGCCTTGATCACAGGAGAAATCGGTTCAGGCAAATCTACTGCTTTGAGATATGTAACAGGAAACCTTCATCCTTCAGAGTATAAAATTATTTTTGTAACTGCTTCTGCCGGTTCAATACTGGAGTTGTATCGCCAGATACTCAGTGAGCTTGGAATTGATGTGGGCAGCACATCAAGAGCCGTAATGATCCGAAAAATCAAGCATGAGGTGCTGGAATTTGTTCATGGTAAAAAAATGAAGGTGGTGTTGATAATTGATGAAGCATCCTTGTTCCAGCTGGGTGTGTTTGCAGAACTGCATACGTTGATCCAGTTTGAAAAAGACTCCAAACCCTTTTTGCCTTTAGTCCTCGCAGGTCAGACCAACCTGATTGATAACCTTACGTACAGGAACTCAATGCCACTGGCATCCAGGGTCGTAGGGAAATGTCACCTTCAGGGTGTAGATAAAAAAGGCATGGAAGAATATATAACCCACCATTTATCCATTGCAGGAGTCAATCGAAATATTTTTGAAAGTGCTGCAATGACCGCCATTCATCAAGGCTCAGGCGGTTTGTTTAGAAAAGCCAACCATCTGGCCCGGGGTTCAATAATTGTTGCAGCCAGGAAAAAATCGGCAATGGTCACTGCAGAGCATGTACGCCTGGCCGCAACAGAAATTTTTTAATATACGAGGTGAACATGAATATTTATCAAGAAGAGGAACTGGAAGAAAGGATTGAACAAATAGTCGAGCAATTAGGATATCTGATGATGGATATCATACTTATGAGCTTTAAAAAAATCAATACGGAGAATCAGCTTCTTAAAGAGTTATTGGATACAAGATTACATTTTAAAAGAGAAGAAAATTTTTAGAGTTTCGGTGAAACGTAGTCAGGATATCCTGGGGAGGAAACCTGACAAGGGATAGCCGGAAGTGGGTAGCATTTAATAATGCACCAGGGGGAAGTGGATATATTCTGCTTCCCCTATTCTTTTGGATATTATTAAATCTACCCCACCTATGCCTTAAAAAACCCAATCATGGGAGCAAGGCGACCATTTCTTTTGTACAAATAAATTGGAAAATTTTTAATCAGTTCAAAATAATCAGAAAATTTAAGCCAAGATAAAGAGACGATCAACAGAGGTGAGCAAAAATGAAACTCACTGATTATTCATACCATTTAACGAATTATCTGGGAAAGTATCTTCCTGGGATATTAGGCCTCAGAACGAATACAATTTCATCATATAGGGATATGTTTACATTGATGATCTCCTTCTATGAAACCGCTATAGGTATTAAGCCAGAAAAAATCACTCTCAAAGATTTCACCCAGCACCAAATGGAAAAATTTCTTGAATGGCTCGAACAACAGCGTGGTAACGCTATCTCCACA
>JASFBJ010000001.1 GCA_030149585.1 Desulfobacterales bacterium
AATGGAAAAGCCGGATATTAAACGGGTCACGCCGCTTTGCAGAGAGGTTATGATTTGGGGCAGATCCCGATGCACCATGCGAGGGGCAATTAAACCAAGATACTGGTTTTTTCTTACTGCTTGCAGTATTTTATTAATAGCAAGGCTATAAGCGCTAACTGAGCGGTGAACAGTATGAATGCTTTTTTTGCTTTTTTCAGCCTCGTGCATCAAGGCCAGAGCGCTGGATTTTAAGGTGGCGACCTCATCTGCAATTTTTTGACCCTCAACCAGCCTGTCAAAAACTGCCATTGAATAGACCCTGCCATTGATCTTGTCAAAATAGCGATCCTCGATCCTGGCGCCTTCAATCTCAATTTCAACCCGGGCAGCAGTACGTTCCCAAACATCCCGCTGATTAAAAACTTTCTTTTGTGATGATGAAGAGGCTTCTCTCTCAAAGGTAGAGGAAAGCTGATTAATGGTTACCCTGATCTGTTTGGCAACTTGGGCAATTGCCTTGGAATCCGCCTGAGCCTGGGAAGCTGCGGTATCATCTCGTTCCACGAGAGCGCTGCCGACTCCTGTAATAAAAAAATCAGATGGATACTGCTTGATTCCCCCTGTATGAACCCATTGGGGCAGAGCAGAATCTGGAGACATGGTTTTTTTACCCGGCACACAGGCGAAAAGCAAAAACCAGACCGACCATATGGTAAAAAATAATATCTTTTTTTTCATAACGCCACCTATTCCGGGTAACCGCATTTTTAAATTATATTTACTAAAAACCTGGTCATTTAAAAGGGTTAAACTTATTATATCCAATCAAAAACCCAGAGACCACTGGGAATTTATCTCCCAATGGTCTCCTTGCTAAATACTAGTACAACTGCAACTATTTATTTTCCAACTTTTCAAGTTCGTTGTGCATTTTATCGGCATTAGATCTCACATAATCACGTACCTTGCTGTCCAGTTCCTTATAGCTATCCAGGGTATCTTTGAAAGCTTCCAGATCCAGTTTGCATAGTGCGAAAAGTGAGCCGTCTTGAGGATCAAGCCAGTGATCTACAATGGTTGCCCCGTGCAAGGTTGTCTTTGAAAAAGTTTTCAGAGCCTGTTCCACATGCTGCTCCTCAGAGGATGCAGACATATCTCCGGCAGTGGTGGAAGCCATATAATCCTTGGCCAGTACCGCCACGTAGCTCTCCAGAATCTTGGCTATTTCCGCCCTGGAACGATTATCAGCGGCGGTTCGCAAAAGAGCCCTGTTTTTTATGCCGGAGGCTACACCAACACCGTAAAAAACCTTTCCACCTGCATCATCAAAGGCGCCGCTGCCTTTCCAGACCCAATCCGGTCCTTTCATGTTTTTGGATTGTGATGCGCAGCTTGTAAACAGAAAAAGAGCTGCTATTACCATTACCAACAAAACCATTAAACGATTGACTTTCATTACTACCTCCTTTTTTTACCTTTTTTAAAATCTTGAATCATATCGTGCATTTCTTCCATCATATCTTCCATCTCCTTCATTCCCTCGATCAATTCATCCATATCAAAAGGTTTTTTTTCTGTCAGAATTTGACCTTTGGCAGGCCCCTGGGCAATCACTTCATCTTTGGGTAATGCAGGCGAAATTTTTTCAGATGGCGAAGGACCAGGCGGAACGGCCTTTGGGGGAGCAAGAGGAGTCGCTTTAGGGGGACGGCTTTCCTCTTTTTGGGGTAAAGGAGTTATAGCGGGTGTTTGTTCAGACTTTTGGATTACTGGTTTTTTCTCAGGTTGTACTGGTGTTGTTATAACCGGCTCAACTTTTTTAGGGGTTTTTGCTTTGGGAACCTGGGGTTCAACCTGAGCAGGTGCACTGGCAACCGGTTTTTTAGCTTTTATCTGATAGCCTTTCTCATTCAGCCATTTAATAGCAACATTTGATTTAATGGAAAAATTGACATCTGTGATGGTCAATCCATCCGAGGCTTTGCGGGCAATCATGGAGTTGATTCCAATCATATCTCCATTTTCATCCAAAAGCGGGCCTCCGGAATTACCCCTGTTAATACTGGCATCTGTTTGAAAAAGATGCTTACCGGAAATACCGCCGTAATTACGCCAGTAGGCACTAACTACGCCGGTTGTTAAGCTCCAGAGACCGCCTTGTTCAGGATGACCGATAGCATAAACTTTTTCGCCGATTGAAACTGGTTCGGAATCAGCAAAACTAACCATCGCGAGATCCCCGGCAGGTTTTATAATTTTTATCAGGGCAAGATCCAGAGGAATATCATAGGCAATTATTTTGCCCCGATATCCTTTAGCCAGATCTTTTTTCATGTCTCCGGTAACTCTGGCCGGTTTCAGATAAATTGATATATCCGCCAGTAATTTAGACGAGTTTTTCTGGGTAAAAAGATGAGCATTGGTTATAATCAGCCCATCTTTGCGAATAATTGATCCTGTGCCGCCACTGCCTGATTGGGAGCCTTCTGAAGCAAAAATAAACACAACTCCAGGGCCGGCACTTTTGTATATCATTTTTGGCGTCATTGCCATGGCCTGAACCGTAACCAAGAAAATCCCGGTTAGAAGCAGACTCAAAATTATTTTGGCCTGAACTCTTTTTTTCATATTCACCTCCATTTAAATCTTATTATTTAAATCAATTAAATCGGGTTAATCTGAAAGCTTGCAGTTTTGATTCGGGTTTTATCTATTTTATATCTCCGGTTTATATCTCCGGTTTTTATCTCTGATTTTTATCTCCAGCTAAGCGGGCACCTTCACTGGAAGGAGCGATAGACGATGCTTTTTGCCAGAATTCATTAGCATTTGTTGAGTCACCGGCCAGTTCAGCGTAAACATTTCCGATTTTATAGTACATCATGGCTTTAAATTGAACATCCTGATTAATTCGGGCTGCCTCTTTATAGGCATCTGTTGCAATCAAGGATAATTTGTTTTTTTTCCGTTGAGACGCAAGTTTTTTGCCGAAAGCATAATTACTATCGCCTTTAAATACCAGAGCCTCTACAAAATTTGGGTCATAATAAATTGCTTTGGCAATCATTTTATTTACTTTGCGAAGATTTTCAGCAATATTAAAAACTTTGGCATAATAAAAAAAGACATTGGGCGAGGTGGGATAACGGCCATAGATTATTTTAAGACGTCCCATGGTTTGCTTATATCGGGTTTTCCAAAGAGGCTGGCCACTCTCTTTTAATTGCCTTATATCTTCTATCATGGGATCAATTTCCGATAGTTGCATCTGAACGCCTCCAGCAGCAGGGCTACTGCCAGATGGCGGTGTATAACTGCTGCCAAAACTGCTGGTTGACAAAGCTTTGCGCGGTGTAACAAGACTTTTTACTAATTGCCCATAATGAATACCATTTGTTGCGTTTTCACTGATTATGTCGGCCTCCGCCATATTATCCCGAACCGATCTGATTTCAATCTTGCCTGTTTGAATTTTTTCAACATCAAGGACTTCGCCGGTTTTAGGGTGCTTAATAATCTTGCCTTCTTTATAAACGATAAATTGCATACCTTCTTTAACACCGGCTTTTCTGCCTAAATCAATGGATACTGAATTATCCTTTTTTAAAACAACATACCCTTCCAGAGGGAAATCCTTGATTATAATCTCGGCCATCTGTTTGACCAGGTCTTCAAGCCGGGTAGTGCTTGTACTTTTTACGCTCTCAGCTGTAATAATGGAGGCGCTTTCCACATCAATAATTCTGGCGTTAACCTCGGTCATATTTTGAAATTTCATAACCGAGCCGGAGATGATTACCTTGACCCCCAGCAGTTTTCCAAGTTTGGTGGCGCTGGTCTCATTTACTACCCCGGTCATTACCAGCTTTTGTTCTCCCAGTATTTTTTTTAATAATCGCCGTTCAATTAAATCAAATCGGCCATCTTTAACAAGAGCCGTAATCAGCCATTCAGCAACAATTTTTCCCATATCAACGGTTTCATGGCCCTGGCCCTGAAGCTGAAAATCGAGTACTGCGATTTTAGTTCTTTGAAAGTCGGCAAATCCTGTTGCCGGCATAGCAAATATTATAAATATAGATAGAATAAGGATAAGTTGTTTCATGGAATATCTCCTTAATTTATTTTAAATAAATAACCACGGAAGAGCCCTCAATTTCACTGACTGATAAAACTTTTTCTGAGATTATTTTACCATCAGCGGCCTCACTGAAACTATCTGCATTGCCTTTATAAAGGACTGTCAATTTAAGACGGCCCTTGCTAAAACTGCGTTTAGTAACTGAAACCACTCTGTTAAGGCTTTTAATTATCCTGCGTACAGCCTTTTGTGTTTGAAAATCAGTAACATTTTTTATGGTGACATCAAGAGGTACGCCATTATTTATCATATCCTGAAAGGAGCTGATTGTTTTTTCAAATAGTCCCTGATCCATGAGTTTGATGGCGGCTTTTTCAGTTGCTTTGGTTTGAGCCATTGCCACTGAAGTATGAACAGCACCACTAACCGTGGTGAAAGTGGCAATGATTCTTGCGCTAGAGCAGTTGATTATTTTTGCCGAAATACTGGCCTGCCCTGATTTCAGGCCGGTTTCACTTAAAAAATCACTGGTTGAGGTGTCTTTGGTTACCTTGCCGATTATCATATAGTCGGCCCCATTGGAAGACCCAATGCGTGCGGCAGCTACTGGATCACCTGCCATGGCCTGCTGGATAAATCCATCCCCTTTTTTCATCAGGGCTGCAACCGACGCTACATCAACAACAGTGAACTGTTTTTCTCTTAAATAATTAATAATTGTGTTTTCCCCGGTTTTGCCGTTTTTTTCAGCCACCATGACCATCATCCTGGGTCTATCCATGGATTCCAGTAAAATTTTCAGGGCAACAAGGTCGGATTTAATACTTGCCAGGGAAACAATTGCATTAATTTTAACCAGATAGGAGCCATCTGCACGCTTGATCTTTTCCAAAATATCTACCTTTTTAACAGATCCCATGGCTCTGGAAAGGATAATATCTTTTTGAAGTTCAAAATTATTTATTTCAGTTTGAGAAATAATAAAAGTCCCGATTCCCTGTTCAACTGCATTTCGTTTGGCTGCCAAAAGGGCTGAATTTTCCGTTGAACCGGTTCCCTGAGCCTGGACAGGAATGTCTTTGTTTTGATTTGCTGCAATGGCAAGAGAAATGGGAATAATAATCAGCATAAATAAAAGATATTTGATCTTCACTTCCGACCTCCCAAAAAGGTTATTGCAAAATTAAATAAACATAAATTTATATCATAGTTTTTTTATTAAAATAATAATGCGGTGTTATAACCGTATAAACAGCATATAAGCCATAAAAAAATGGCCATGTCAAGCAGATGAGAAAAATCGTAATTTATGTCTTTCGAGGTATCTATCTTCTTATTCCCAAGTTCCAGCTTAAAAACAAGAAGGAAAAATCCATAGCGGTTGCAAGTTTCGTGCTAAAATTATACATATTTAAAACATATAAAGAATTGGTTGTAAAATCAAACACTAAGATAAGTATGGCTATTTTATATATAATATGATTATGAATTTTTTTACATAAAAAATATGTAATTTATACACCAATTATGTAATAAATTTCATATACGCCGCCAGATAGAACTCGTATATTTCCAAACATAAATATGCAATTTTAGGAAGTTATTTTGTCCTCGTTCCTTAGTTTATGGCGTTAAAGCCATGGCCAAAGACAGGGTTCCTTTGGCAATTATTTTTTCGGCAACCATGGCAAAGGTCTCAAACATAAATAAAGAGCCAATGTTTTTTAGCAGATTGGAATGTAAAATCAGAGTATCTCCTGGACAGGCTGTTGTTAGATATTTCATGGATACTTTGCCAAGCACATATTGATCTTTTGGTTGTTTAAGCGCGGTTTTGCTTTGGGTTCGATTAAGCTCAAGCAATATCCCGCTGGTTTGGGCCAGGGCTTCTGTAATCAAAACCCCAGGCATTATGGGCCGCTTTGGAAAATGGCCTTTAAAAAACCAGGCATCTGCTGCAAGCTTTAGCGAAGCTGTAAGTTTTTCACCTGATTTAAATGTCAAAATTTGATCCACCAGCAGAAATGGTTCGCGGTGGGGCAGAATTTGTTTAATTAATTCAGGGTTATTAAATCGCGAATAAATAGTCATGAAGATTCAAGGCCTTTTATTATTTTCACAGTATTTTGCAGCCTTTTCGCAGATGATGTATTCAAAATCGTTAAATTCCGATCTATCCAGCGTACAGTACCGCAAATTACAGCTCCCGGACCGACTTCAAGGAGCGTCCCTGGAAATTGTTTTTTTATCATCTTAATCAGCTCAACCCACCTGACAGTACTGCTTAACTGGTCAGCCATAACCTTTATCAGCTTTTGCTGATTTTTAACAGGTGTTAAGGTGTGGTAGGAAATCAGGGGAATCATCGGGTTATTTAATGAAAAACCATCTGATTTTTTTAAAAAATGCCGTCCGGCCCCCAGCATAAAGGTCGAATGATAAGCGCATTTGGCAGGCAGGAGATAAGCATCCAACGCGCCAATACCAATGGCTTTTTCCATAATTTGTTCAACAGAGGGCAACCGACCGGATATAATTATTTGCCTTGGCGTATTAATAATAGCAATCGCAACATCTGATTTATTGGCGCAAAGGTCATTTAACTGCTCAATAGAGAGTCCAAATATAACGGCCATTGCCCCGTTTACAACTGAGCATTTTGCAATAAGGGCTTCACCGGCAATCTTTACGATTTTAAGCCCAAGGGAAAAATCAAAACAGCCTGCACAATAAGCAGCTCCATAAAAACCCGAACTGTAGCCGGCAGCGACCTGGGGTAAAATATTATGCTTTTTTAAAATATCGGTAAGGCAGCAGCTATTTACATAAACCGCCAGTTGAGCGTTTAGATCCTGATTCAGCTCTGTTTCCGGGCCATTAAAACAAAGTTTTTTTAAAGAAAAACCAAGAATTTTATCTGCCTTATTAAAAAGAATCCGAGCCTCAGGAAAGGCTTCATACAGGTCCGCTCCCATACCGACTTTTTGCGAGCCCTGACCAGGGTATAAAAAGGCAATATTATCGGCCATCGACTCCAATCCCATCTATTTCAATTTCTTTTACAGGCAGATTTATATCAAAAATTTTTTGAGGCAAATTTTCATTAATGGCCTCATATTGCAGTTGCAATTCAGTTGAATCCCCTTTTTTTTCCACAAAAAAAAGTTTTTCAGGTAACCAGAGGGATGTTTTTACTGTAATTTCAATCGTTTGTATAATTTTGCTCACAGACTTTTTTTTAGGATATAATTTAATGATATAACTGCCGGTCTGATCATCAGAGATCGCACTGATTTTATAGCGCTCTTTAAGCTGGGCAAGGGAAAGACCAAAACCAAAATATTTTTGCATAAAGGCATCTTTTGAACCAATATATTTTGTTTTTACTCTGTTGCCGACAGGGTCAAAAATAACCAGTTTTTTGTTGGCCAGCAGCATTTCAAAGGGATCAGGATTTTGAACCTGAACTCGAATTTTTCCAGATCTTGAAAAAAAAATTTTCCCGGTTGAAATAAGTGGTTCGACTAATAATTCTGTTTTTTTTATCTGTTTAAAACCGGCAATAAAGGTTGTTAAACTGTTTTCCTGATTCTTGACGGCAATTAGAATCTCTTGCAGTTTAGCTTCTGAAATATTTAGAGCCAAAACCGGTCTAACTGGATAATAAACCAGTATTAATCCTATAACCAGCATTAGCGCAATTTGACCGGATATACCCTTGCAACAGGATTTCATGTTATTTTTTCCCGGTTATATGCTGTTTGGTAATTGCAGATTGTTTAATTGTCTTTAGCCAGGCCATCCGGAAACCATAATTCTGGATGCCGAAAAACAAGCTGTTTTTGTTAAGCGGAAAAAGTCGTTTTATAATTGAAGGGATTCCATATAATTTTTCATAGGCCTTATAAAGGCCTTTTTGAAGCTGCTCCGGAGTCATCCTGGCGGGTTTAAAAACCACATGATTCATATCATAAAGATCCCAATTAGTGTTTATTATCCTATTTTCACGTTTTAATCTATCATATATTCTGGTTCCTGGAAAAGGGGTTAACACTGAAAAGATAGCTGTCTCCAGATGGCTTTTTTCAACAAATCGAACAACATCTTCAAAAACTGTCTGGTCATCATGGTCATTGCCAAAAATAAACGACCCCTGAATACCAATACCATAATCATGGATTTGTTTAATGGCCTCACGAAATTTTTTGACCTGGTTAACTGATTTTCCCATGGCTTTCAGGTTTTCCTGAGAAAGAGATTCAAAGCCGATAAAAAGACCCTTGCAGCCACTTTTTTGAGCCAGCCTTAACAGCTGCCTATCCTGAGCGATACTTAATGATGCCTGACTTAACCAGCGGATTTTAAGAGGTTCAATAGCCTTAAAAAGCTCTTTGGCATAAGATGGTTTGCCGACAATATTATCATCCACAAAAAAAATGTGCCGGCCTGCCATGGGTTCAATTTCCCGGATAACCTCTGCAACCGGCCGGGTTCTATAAGTTCGGCCGTAAAAAGATGTTACTGAGCAAAAATCACAATTAAAGGGGCACCCCCTGGTTGTTTGAACCGTATTTGTAAAAAAATAGGTTTTGGGCGGTAATATATCTCTTTTAGGGGGTTTCATATTAACAAGAGGATGAAAGCCGGTAGGCCGATAAATCGTCTTAAGTTGATTATGTTTGAAATCATTAAGCAACTGGGGCCAGGTTGCCTCTGCCTCTCCTATTACCAGACTGTCGGCGTGGGCGGCTGCTTCACCGGGCATCATGGTAGGATGGATGCCGCCTAAAATAACAGTTACCCCTTTAGAGCGGTATTGGTCGGCAATTTTATACCCCCTGTTGGCCAGAGGGGTCATTAAAGAGATCGCCACCAGATCCGGCAGGTTTGAAAAATCAATTTTTTGACAGTTTTCATCTATAACGGCAACTTCCCATTTATCATCCGTTAAAGCTGCCAGGCTTGTTAACGAGAGGTAGGGAAAACGAAAAACAATTTGTCCCCAGAGGCTGTGCTCTGGCCATTTTGGCGAAATAATATTCAGCTTCATTGATGAAATCCGGTGCCGGCGGGCAGATTAATAGGATCCGGACAGTACCACTGATCAGGGTAGGAACGAATATAATGTTCAAAAATACGGGCAATTTTATTTAAATTATGATCTAAATATTTGCTGCGGCTTTCGCGATGATTTATCCGGCCGGGCCAGATTGCCTCTTCCAGAATTCCAAAATAGCGGCCGTCTTTCTGGCGCAGTACAAAAGCTGGAATTATTGGAGCTCCGGAAGCCATGGAAAGCGCCAGGGGGCCCACTGGAAAATTAACCTGATTACCAAAAAAATGGATTGGACGGCCCCTGCCGAAAAAATCCTTATCTCCGCTCATGGCGATAATCTCATTTTTTCTCAACCGGTTTAAAATTTCAAGACCTGAAAACGGAGATTGATTTACCTGCGTAATATTAATGCCTTTATTATTGCGCAATTGATTAACCAGAGTGTTTGAAGAATCGCTATTATGTCCCATCACAACAAGGGTTAAAGGATAATCCATGGCTCTTAGCATACTGCCGCCAATCTCCCAGTTTCCAAGATGAGCTGTCAGCAAAATAGCGCCTTTACCCTTAGCCAGGATTTGCTCTAATTGTTCTTTTCCCTTTAAATAAGAAAAAAATTTTTTTACCCGATTAGAAGAACATTGAGGAATGATAAAAAAATCAGCCATATATTGACCGTAATTCATGAAAATCCGGCGAACGGTTTGGCGAATCAAGGGATCATTCACTGGCAGATTAAGCGCCTGGGAAAGGTTAAAGGCCAAACCTTGACGATCTTTTAGCGAAAAAACATAAACAAACGAAACAATAATTTTACCGATCAGGCGAGTGAGTCTTACCGGCAGATATTTGGCTATAAAAAAAATGCTGTAATAGGAGATTGAGCTGTCAAGAAGATGTTTGCGCATTAATAGTTTACCTGCAAAAATATAACATCTCAATTAGTCTGGGATATTAAAAAATACTTGCACAATGCTAAATCCCTGTACTTATTGAAAAATCATAGAAATAATTTATTTTTTTTTGATGAATTTTTTTCGCGTTTTGCAAAAAAACCCTTTACAGAGCAGTCGGGTTATAATAGTGGACTGCCAGCATTATTATAAATGAGTTATCTTTATTACAAAATCTGAATAATTTGGTCAACTTATTTTCTGCTTTGTATGGCGGTGACAGATTAAATGAATATTCATAAGATTTTCTATCTGTTTTTGATTTTTTTTCTTTTCTGGGGATGCTCTGCCCAATACCGGGTTAATTCTGAAAAATATACACCCTATCAAGGAGAGGTGAATCAGCATGCTCGCTTAATAATGGCCTTTCCTGATAAAATATTTAAGGCAATAACCAGTGCCGATGAACTTGAAAAAATATGCCCTGGGGGAACTCTGGTCAGCTTTGAAACACCCCCCCCCTATGGCCCTGGCACTATTGTGAAAACCAGAATTGAACATATTTTTAAACTGGGTTGGGAATCACGGGTGGAAGAGGTTGTCCAGGGGAAAAAAATCAGGCTGAAATTTATATCCGGTTTTTTTAATGGCGGAGTTGAACTGTGGGAATTTGAAAGCAGGGGCCTATACACTATGACAACTCACACCATTATTGTTGAGCCCCATGGAATTATCAAAAAACTGGCCTGGAACCTTAAAGTCCGCCGAAAACATAATAAGATGGTTGAGATTTTTCTTGATAATTTGAAATCACAGGTAGAAGCCTCGTTATAATGAAAAATCATGCTGCTATTTTTTTAAAATCTCAACCCTGTATTCTCTGCAAGTGTACTAATTTTCAGCAAATCCATCAGAAAGATAAATGGCGGTATCTGCGTTGTCGCAACTGCTCGCTGGTCTCTTTATACCCGCGCCCAACTGAACTTTCACTTATTAATAACTATCAGGACTACCTGCCGGATCAGGTTTTATATATTTATAAGTGGCGCAAAATGATGCAGCCTTTAATTGATCATTCAGCTGATCTTATTGAAAAAACGGTTTTTACAAAAAATAAAAATCTGCTGGATATTGGTTGTGGATTTGGTTTTTTCTTAAAGACTATGCAGGATCGTAACTGGCATGTATCTGGAATTGAGATTGCGGATACCGGCAGACATTTTGCGCAAGAAAAGCTGGGTCTTAATGTTTATTCTCAGCCGCTGGCCGAACTTGATTTTAAAGCTCACAGTTTTGATGTAGTGACTCTGTTTTATGTTATTGAACATGTGACTGATCCTCCGGCACTATTAAAACAGATTCATAAAATTCTTAAACCAGGGGGGCTGCTTTTATTACGCTGGCCTCACTCCACCCCGATTATAAAAATACTTGGGCCTTTTGCTGAAAATCTTGACCTTTATCACACCCCGTATCATTTATACGATTTTTCGCCGGCCACCATAAAATTCCTTTTAAACAACTGTGGCTTTTCGCAAATAAAAACCATTCCTGGGGGCTATACCTTGCCGGACGAAAGATTTAGGCGATGGTCATCGATTATTTCAGGGTCTTGTGCAAATATGTTATTTAAAATAACAAAAGGGCGTTATTTGCTGCCCGGTACCAGCAAAACCACCCTTTCAATTAAGCCATAAATGTTTCAAGGGGCCCTCAGCATAAAAATACAGAAAGCAGGTCATCCCTGGCACTTGCATGCTGAATTTTAACCTGAACAAGCTCCTCTGGTTTCAAATTAATATTGCCAGATTTGCTCAAACGACATTCCATCATATATTCTTTGAGGAGAATGGTAAAATTATCACGATATTGATTTAATACCATGGCTTCTTTTTCTTTACCAATTTCATTTTCCAGATATTTCAGCAGCCAATAGCGGTGTCGTTTGAATTGAATTTTTGAAACCTGACTCATTGGTATACCAAGATTTCGAATTATTTTTTTTATTTCCCTGGTTGAATAGGGCGCCTCCAGTCCCAGCACTGACCGCACCTGACGCTGGCTCACCAGATCAAAATATTTGCGAATCGGGGAGGTCGCTGTGGTATAAGCATCCAGCCCCAAACCGCAATGGCGCTCTGGAGTTGTTCCCAATATAAACCTGCTTAAATGTTTGCGCTGCATCCAGTTTAAAAAAATTGAGCTTTCAACACCATTATAAAGGCGTTCCCTGGGGCCGGGTTGAGAACGAAAAACAGCAGGGACTTGATGTTTTTTTAAAAAGTCGGCAGTCAGCCAGTTAGCCATAATCATGATTTCAGATACAAGCATGCGGCCGGGGCTCTCTCGATTTGCTTGAGTCAGCATGGGAATTTGTTCATTATTAAGCCAGACATTGACTTCCGGCAAATTGATATGAACAGCCCCCTGCTTAACTCTTTTTTCCCTGAAATTTTTGGCGATCATGTATAAACCGGCTATGGTTGAATTTTCATCCAGTATCAGATTGACATCAAAAAAAGTCAGCCGTTTTTTTACCTGGATTAAACTTGGAAAAATTTCATAATCTACAATATCAGCTGTGGGAGTGATTGTTATCATTGTGGATATGGCAGGGCGCAGTTCATTTTGTTTCAGGCTGCAAAGGTTTTCAGACAGCTTTTCAGGCACCATTGAAATTTTTTGATCCGGCATATAAATGGAGCTGGCTCTTTCTAAGGCTTCCTGATCTAAAATATCTCCCTTCTGGATATAATGACCTACATCCGCAATATGGATGCCCAAAATATAATTTTCATTTTGCTTTTTAAGGCTTATTGCATCGTCAAAATCAAGGGTGAACTTGCCGTCAATAGTAATAATATCTAAATCACTAAGGTCTCGTCGTTTTTCACTGAAATTCGGTCTGCTGATTTGGCTGTTCAGACTATTTGCTCTTTCAATTGCTTTTGGGGAAAATAAAAGTGGTACATCGTATCTAAGAAGGTGAATATTCTCATTTTGATCCCATATTCCGAGCTTAACAAATAGGTTAAAAATAGCGGTTTTAGATTTTATACCTGCTTTTTTTAATATTGCCTGGGCCTGTTTATTATAGGGGCTATCCAGTTCATGCAAATAATATGATTTTAATATCTTTATAATTTCAGGGTCATTTTCAAAAGTTACGGGCTCCTTGGCAGCCAAAACCATTTTGACCCAGTTTCCAGCAGTTTCTATTAAAAGATTCTGACGATCAGCCTCTTTGGCCTGAGCTTTAATTTGTTCAACTTTTTCAACTGAATAGGGAAAAAATGAATCTGTATTAAATTTAAAATAAAGCCGATTATTAAAAAATGCTCTTAAAACAGCTGATTGATAATCTTCATTTGGGTTTTCAGGAAAACAGAGTTCTGTCATGGTAACAAGATCAATCCACTCCTGTTCGCTGTTTAATACTTCCCAAAGTTCCTGAATATCCACTTTTTCAATTAAGGCCTTTCGGCGATCGGCAATCCTTTTTAGGGCAGCGACCGTTTTTACCCTGCCAAGACCAAGATCAAGCTTGCTTTTACCGTTGCTAGCCAGCCGGTTGGCTGATAATTTAACATCACGGTTATATTCCGTCAGCAATTTCAGACGCAGTTTTTTAATTTCAATAATAACTGCGCAGATTATTTTTTGCTTATCTATAAATTCAACAATATTACCTGTTTCCATAATTATTAAAAATACCAATTCAAAGAGCAAAAGTCAATAATCATCAAAAAAGTACATATTTGTCGCAAAATGTTTTCAATAATATTTCATTTTGGCAACCGCAAAAAAATAAAGGCCAAAAAATAAAATTTCTCAATATTTATATTGCAATATTTAGTATAAACGATAAGTTAAAAAATGATAATATATGATTGATTATTAATTATCAAAATACACTTCATTGGCATGCACTTCAGCATACAGTTTTGACAAAAGGTGGTTTGAAGATGAAGCAACTCATATTTGAATATTTCATTAATAAAAAAATTGTAATTGTGGGTGGGGGAAATTTTTGTAAGGAATTATTAAATTTTTTTTTTGAAGCAGACCCGGCAAGCGATTTTCTCCAAATATTAGGGGTGGCTGATATTGATACTAAAGCTGCAGGATTCCAATATGCAAAAGAAAAAAATATATATACAACAACCGATTATAAACAATTTTATAACATACCGGATCTTGATATAATTTTCGAACTGACTCGGGATTCCAACCTCAATGAAATCATCAGAAATACCATTCCTGATAAAATTAAACTGATTGATCACCTGGAAGCCAGAGTTCTCTGGGATACTTTTAAAATTGAGCGGCAACGAATCAACACTATTAAAAATTTACAAAAGAGCACTGGTTGCTCAAAAGAGATAGAAGATCTCTTTAATCAATTTGCCGAATATGTTTCAGAAATCGTCAGAAAAAGGACCAATCGTTTCTACGAAATTGAAAAAGAGCTGGTGGACGGAGGTCGCACTTTAACCCAAATTATTCAGGGCAGCACTATTCCGACTTTTGTTATTAACAAAGAACATATTATTACTCACTGGAATACAGCCTGCGAAAAACTAACCGGTTTTTCAGCAACCGAGCTTGTCGGCACCAATAATCAATGGGTACCATTTCGATCCGGTGAACGTCCGACCATGGCGGATATTATTATTAGTGATTTTGGAACAAACGATTTAGTACGTTATTACGGTGCTAAATGGAAAAAATCTGATCTGATTAAAAATGCTTATGCAGCAGAAGAATTTTTTCCAAAGCTTGGAGAAAACGGCAAATGGCTGTTTTTCACAGCAGCACCTATAAACGCGATTGATGGAACAATCGTTGGAGCCATTGAAACACTTTGGGATCGCACCGAAGAAAAACTTGCTGAACAGGAAAGGGACCAGCGCAACCAGGAGCTCTCCACTTTATGTTCCATATATTCCGCCCTAAGTACTTCCCTGGATTGGAATGATCGGCTGCATACGACATTTAAAGAGATTATTGACTATTTACCAGCAGATAAACTTTGTGTGTTTTTATTGAATGTTAAAGGAAATTTCAAGCTTTCATACTCCTATGGGA
Source organism: Desulfobacterales bacterium (assembly GCA_030149585.1). Taxonomy (GTDB): domain Bacteria; phylum Desulfobacterota; class Desulfobacteria; order Desulfobacterales; family JASFBJ01; genus JASFBJ01. Next base: position 15,101 of record JASFBJ010000001.1, read on the forward strand.
TTGAAAAGAATAAGAGGCAGACGATCAATAAACCGGATGATCAAAAAATAATCAACCAGGTAGCGCAAAAAAAAGAACTGACTATTATAGAAAATTTGTCAAAGGAAAATTTAATAAACGATGATTTTACAGGCAGCTCAAATTTTAAATCCATTATCTATCTGCCTTTGATGGCAAAAGAAAAAGAAGTTATAGGCGTTATTAAAATAGGGAGCAAAACAGTTCAAAATTATTCTTCTGAAGTTAAAAATGTATTAGAATTGATCGGAAATAGAATTGGGGCTGCTATTGAAAATTATGAATTGCATGAGCAGTACCGTAAATCAGAAGAGAAATACAGGTCATTATTTGATAATGATCCAAATCCTATTTTTATTATTGATTATTCAACCCATAAAATTATTGATGTCAATAAAAGGGCCCGGGATTGCTACGGCTATACCAATTACGAGTTTACAGGTATGCGCTTTGCTGATATCGGTGATGCAGAACATGCTGAATTGATAGATGATTTAAAACAGATCCCGCAGAATCAGTCCGTCCTTTTTTCTAAAAAAAAACATTATCGCAAAGGAGAAAAACCCTTTTTCGTTAATGTTAATATTTGTCATGCCAAATATGGCGAGAATGACGTGTTAATCGCTTCAACCACAGATATTACCGAAAGTGTTGAAAAAGAGGCACAGTTGATTCAGGCAAGCAAAATGACGACCCTGGGTACAATGGCGGCCGGCATAGCCCATGAAATTAATCAACCCTTAAACGTCATCCAGGTCTGTGTTGATTATTTTCTGAAAATGATTAAAAAAGGAACACCAATTGCGAATGATGATCTTAAAACCATGTCCAATGATATCAGCAGCAACGTTCAACGGGCAGCGGAAATTATAAAGCATATGCGGGATTTTGCCAGGCAATCGGATGTTGTTACCCATAAAATAAATCTTAATGATCCAATTCAAGATGTCTTTGATCTTTTGGGACATCAGCTAACCGTGCATCAAATAGAACTAAAGATTAATCTTGATCCACAACTTCCTGATATTCTTGCTGAACATAATCGCCTGGAACAGGTTTTTATCAACCTGGTGACAAATGCTGTGGATGCCATAGATGAAAAAGGAAAAATATTAAAAGGTCAATCTTTTCAGCGGATGATTGAAGTAAAAACTTTTTTGGATTTTGATCATGTTGTGGCAATAGTTTCAGATACAGGCAATGGCATGCCAGGGGAAGTTATCGGAAAAATATTTGAGCCGTTTTTTACCACCAAGGACGTTGGCAAGGGGACTGGTTTGGGAGTTAGTATCAGTTATGGTATTATTAAAGATTATCATGGCACAATATCAATTCAAAGCAAAGTGGGCAACGGAACTTCCTTTGAATTACGATTCCCGGTATGTTCATAATTAAAGGGAACTGAAAATCTTGATGAAAAAACATAAACTACTCTTGATTGATGATGAAAAAGTAAATGTCAGGGTACTGGCTTTGTCGTTAAAAAGTGATGGCTATGATGTTATTACAGCTTATAATGGAAAACAGGGGCTTGAAAGTTTTATAAAAAATTCGCCGGCTATAATTATAACTGATATTAAAATGCCTGGGATGGACGGCATTGAGCTGCTAAAAAATATTAAAGAGCATAATGCCGGAGCTGAAGTTATAATCATTACCGGGCATGGGGACATAGATTTGGCTATTAAAGCTTTGAAATATGGTGCCTCTGATTTTATTAATAAACCCATAAGAGATGAGGTACTGGCAGTAGCTCTGAAAAGAGCGGAAGATAAACTTGATATCCGGGAAAAACTCAAAGAATATACCAATAACCTGGAAAATATGGTTAAGATTGCAACTGAAGATGTTAGAAGAAAATCAAATTTTCAGGCCAAACTGATTAAAAGCTCCAGTGAAGGTATTGTGGCCACCGACGATAAGTGGAAAGTTGTTATTTTCAATCCAGGAGCTGAAAAAATATTTGGTTATTCAAAATCAAAAATTGTCGGAAAAACAAATCTAAAAGATCTTTTGCCGGCGAATATCCGCCATTTTTTTGAACTTGAAAAAAAAGTTATCCGGCAGCAGAGTTTTATTATAAATAATAATGGCGAACAAGTCCCTGTCCGATTTTCAGGTACAATTCTTCAAGAAGCAGATAAAATGATGGGTTGCGTTGCCTTTTTCCAGGATTTAAGAGAGATTAAACAACTGGAAAAAGATCTGGTCCATTCTGAAAGGCTGGCGGCTGTCGGGCAGACTATGGCTGGCATGGCTCATTGCATAAAAAATATTTTACATGGATTTAAAGGAGGAAGCTATCTGGTAAATATCGGACTTGACAAAAATAATCCGGATAAGTTAAAAAATGGTTGGCAGATGGTTCAGCGCAATATTGGACGAATATCTGATCTTGTTCTGGATTTGCTTTCATATTCAAAAGACAGAACTCCCGAACCGCAAATTTGTTTTCCAAACAAAATTGCAGCAGATGCTTGTGAATTATTGCAGAATTCGGCAGAGGAGCAAGAGATCACCATTTTTCAGGACTATGATTCGTTGATTGGGGAAGGTCTTATAGATTCCCGCATGTTACAGCGAATTCTGTTGAATCTTATATCCAACGCAATTGATGCTTGTATTTTTGATGAAACCATTGGTAAGTCTTGGCAGGTTAGTGTAAAAACCACGCTTATTGATCAGCAGATGATTATATTGGAAGTACAAGATAATGGTTGCGGCATGAGTGATGAAGTTAAAGCCAAGCTTTTTTCCTCTTTTTTCAGCACCAAGGGATCTCGTGGTACCGGGCTGGGACTGCTTGTGACTCGTAAGCTTATAAAAGAGAATAAAGGCAGCATTGAGGTGTCGTCCGTGGTTGGCAAAGGAACTGTTTTTAAGGTCAAGCTGCCTTTTAAAGCAGGTAATCAACTTTAATAATATATAGACCGTCGCATAAATAATTTCACTGCGTTATCGGTCGGAGATATACTATTCGTATTATCTCCTCTCTCTGGCCTTGTGAAATTTATTATGTGACAATTTATACATAGGCCAGGAGGTTTTATAATGGGGAAAAAGGTACTTGTTGTTGATGATGATCCTGATGCAAGATTATTTAATATAACCGTCGTAGAAGAGTGTAATTATACTCCACTGGAAGCTGCTGACGGGGAGGAGGGCCTTAAACTTGTCAAACAGGAAAAACCGGATCTGGTCATTCTCGATGTTTTTATGCCTCGTCAAACAGGAATTAGATTATATCGTGAGCTAAAAACCGATAAAAGATTTAAGAATATTCACATTATTATGCTTTCCGGTATTCCAAAGAAAACCTTTTTACGCTCCCAAAAAGCTTTGACTGAATTTGGGGAGCAAGAAGTCCCAGAGCCAGAGGCTTACCTGGAAAAACCGGTTGAACCTGGAGAGTTGATGCAAACCCTGAAACAGATACTTGAGTAGCAATAAATGTTCAGATAGGAGGATTTAATGGCAGTAATCACTATTTCCAGGCAATATGGGGCAGGTGGGAAAACTCTTGGCAAGATGCTTGCCAAAGAACTGGGGTATACTTTTGTTGATAGTAATATCATTAAGATGATCGCTAAAGAGGCAAATGTATCTCCTGAATGGGTCAGAACCGTTGAAAAAGATGCCGGTACCAGATTTTCAAAAATAATCACGAGCATGATCGCAAAACATCTTGTAGATCAGGTTTTAAAAGGTGAAAAGGGTTATATTGATGATAAGATATATCTGGATTATCTGGTTCTTATTATTTCTAAAATTGCAGACGAAAATAATGCTGTCATTCTGGGTAGAGGAAGCCAGTATATTTTAGATGATCATCCAGATGCCTTTCATATTTTTTTAATCCGGGAGCTTGAAAACAGGGTCAAATTTATTAAAGAGAATTATAACCTGACCGATCAACAGACCAGGCAGGTTGTTAATAATGAAGATAAACGCAGATTAAACTATTTTAGCAGACTTGGTAAAAAAGATTTTGACAATCCTTCTCTTTATCATATGGTTCTGAATATGAATTATATTGATATTAATAAAGCCTTTCAACTTATCTGTACTTTGCTAAAGGATTAAACACATCTTAAATAGCGGTTTCTGCTTTATTTTGGATCGCAATATCGGCAATCGCGATCCAAAATAATTTTCATGTTTTATTCTGTCCGTCATGGCATGTGGCTCATTGTTTTTTCCAGCGGCCTATTTTTTCAAAAGCCTCGGCAGCAGCATTAAACAGATCATCAAGTTTGGCTGGTTTGGTAAAATAATCATCAAATCCAGCTTCACGGCAATCAGATAATTCAAAGAGTGACGCAAATCCGGTCAGAGCATAGATAATTGCCATTGGTTTATCCCTGCGAATTTGGCGACAAAGTTCAATACCATTCATTTCAGGCATGTTAAGATCTAAAAACATAACATTGACACTTTGATGTTTAAGAATTTTCAGTGCCTCTTTACCGCCTGCCGCAGACCAGACTTTATAGCCTTGTTTTGTAAATGCATCTGTTAACATCTCTCGAATAAGATTTTCATCATCTACCAGCAATATCTGTTTTTTCATTATTTATCCCTTTCTTCTTTTATTTTTCTTTGGCTTTAAGACAACTAACCCTGTTTTATCCGCGTACTTAAAACCTGTTAATATGATATAAAATTATCATGATATATTAAATATCGGCTGCTGGATTAATTTCTTTAGAATAAAATTTAGAAATACCGCGTGGAAAAAACAAAATCCCCTCCCTTTTTTTATCACACAAATCAAAATTAACTTGAATATTGATATAAGAGAGGATATTCTTTGTATGTTAAGAAATTATACCTGATATGAAGATTTTAAGGTCATAGTATGGGCTAAAAGGGATAATTCCTGTTTAATACTGGGAAAAATCAATAAGTTAAAGTCTAATAAAAAGGAGAAATTGAGATGGAGATTAAAAATGTTTGTGTAGTAGGTGCAGGTCTTATGGGAAACGGTATTGCTCAGGTTTGTGCCCAAGCCGGCTACCAGGTTGCGATGCAGGACATAGAACAGCGTTTTGTTGATGGCGGCATGCAGGCTATTCAAAAGAATTTAAGCCGGAATGTTAAAAAAGGCAAGATTACACAGGATGCAATGGCTCAGATCCTGGCCAGGATCAAACCCACTATTGATTTAAAAGAAGCTGCCTCTATTGCTGATGTTGTTATAGAAGTAATAATTGAAGTTCTGGATGTTAAAAAAGCCCTTTTTGGAAAACTGCAGAAAATTGTACCCTCCCATTGCCTGTTTTTCACCAATACATCCGGAATCAGTATTACTGAACTGGCTTCGTCCAGTGATAGACCGGAAAGATTTATTGGAACTCACTTTTTTAACCCTGTCCCGGTTATGCGCCTTCTGGAACTTATCAAAGGTTATGAAACTTCTGATGAAACTCTTGAAATTGCAAAAAAATGGGGCCAAACCCTGGATAAGGAAGTGATTATTGTCAATGAAGCACCTGCCTTTGCAGTGAATCGGGTTTTATGTCCGATGATCAATGAAGCCTTTTTTGCTCTTGGCGAAGGAGTTGCCTCAGCTGAAGATATTGATACTGGAATGCGTCTGGGTTGCAATCATCCCATAGGACCTTTGGCACTGGCCGATTTGGTGGGTCTTGATACTCTTTTGAGGGTGATGGAGGGGCTGCAATCAGAGTTTGGCGATAAATATATACCAGCCACCATGATCCGTAAACTGGTAAGAGCCGGTCATCTTGGTCGTAAAACCGGAAAAGGGGTTTACGATTATACCAAATAAAAATTAATTTATTATTAAATTTAAAAAGGGGTTTACCATTATTTAAGCAATAAAAACACTTAACGGTAAAACCCCTTTTTTATTTTTTGGTGCCGGAGGAGAGAATCGAACTCTCACGGGCGCAAGGCCCGGAGGATTTTGAGTCCTCTGCGTCTACCAATTTCACCACTCCGGCAATTTCACCACTCCGACAATTTCACCACTCCGGTAAAAAAGATGCTCTGCTTATATTGTTCTTCTATTTAATTGTCAATATATTTAGCTGAATATTTAGAGATATTTAGTACTCGAATAAAAATCAGCAGTTTTTGCTCAAGTATTATTCAGGTTCATATTTTTTAAAAATTGCTGTGAGATGATCAAAGGGAACAGTTCCCTCTCTAATAATAACAGCACGCTTACCGGAAATATCCAAAACAGTTGACCCTCTTCCTGAAATAAGGGGCCCGGCATCCAAAACAAGATCAATTAAACCAGCTAAATTATTATTCAAGGTACTAATCTGCCGACAACCGGGTTGCCCTGCAAAATTAGCGCTGGTTCCGGTAATAGGCCCTCCCACGGCTTTTATCAAGGCTATGGCTACTGGGTGCTGTGCCTGGCGGATCCCTATTTTTTCAGCCCTGCCGACAATACCTTTGGGCATATTACTTAATGAATTAAAGATTAAAGTAAGATTTCCAGGCCAGAATTTTTTTATGAGGTATTGCCCCAAAGGAGAAATATTTTTAACCAGGCCCTTAAGCTGAAGCTGGTTTTCAATTAAAATAGGCAGAGGCTTTTTAATTGATCTTTGCTTAATGCTAAAGATACGGTTTACAGCTTTTGTATCTTTTGCTATGGCAGCCAGACCGTATAAACAGTGTGTGGGAAAAGCAACAACCCCGCCATGTAAAAGAAGATCAGCGGCTTCTTGCACAAGCTCTGTTTCAGGCTGCCGGCTGTGTATTTTTTTAATATTATCGGTAATCGGCAAATTTTTCCGCTTTTTTTTCAACCTGAAGAGCCAGTTCATTCTTATAATCTGCCAGGAGTTTTGTTAATTCAGGATTTTTCAAGGCCATCATTTGAACCGCGAGTATGCCGGCATTATGTGCCCCTGGTTTGCCGAGCGCGACCGTAGCAACTGGAATTCCAGGCGGCATCTGAACGGTGGACAGCAATGCGTCAATACCAAAAAGACAGGATGAATCAATGGGCACTCCAATAACCGGCAAGGTGGTATGTGCGGCCAGTACACCTGCTAAATGGGCTGCATGTCCGGCTCCTGCAATAATTACTTCAATTCCACGTTTGGCTGCTGTTATCGCTATTTCAGCGGCCCGTTTTGGACTGCGATGGGCTGAAGCCACAGTTAGCTCAAAGGGAATGCCGAATTTTTTTAAAATTTTGATACTTCCCTGCATTATATTAATATCAGAATCACTGCCCATTATAATACTGACCTTAGGCGATTGTTGCAGCCGGATAAGAGCCTTTTTGCCAATATCTTTACGAAAATAAACGTTGGCCCAGTTAATTTTGGCCACAGCTCGATAGGCTTTGGTAATTGCCTTTTCAATATTTTCTCCCAGAGCTGTAACGCCCAAAACTCTGCCCCCTGTTGTAATAATTTTGTTCTTTTGAGTTCCAGTGCCGGCATGAAAAACAACCACGTCTTTCATCCGTTTAACCGCGTCAAGGCCTTTAACAGGTACCCCTTTTTTATATTTTTTGGGATAACCTCCTGCAGCCATTACAACACAAACCGAAGGTCTTGGATCAATATCCAGGCTGCACTGGTCAAGACGCTCATCAATAACCGCTTCCATGATGGGAATAATATCATTTTTCAGCCGGATTAAAAGCGGCTGAGCTTCAGGGTCACCAAATCGTCCGTTAAATTCAAGAACTTTAATTTTATCCTTATCAATCATTAAACCAGCATAAAGAATGCCTTTATAAGGTTTGTTTTCAGCTGCCATGCCTTTAACAGTTGGGATCATGATTTCAGTCATAATTTTCTCATGCAGAAAAGTATCTATAACAGGCGCCGGGGAGTGGGCTCCCATCCCTCCGGTGTTTGGCCCTTTATCATCATCAAAGATTGGTTTATGATCCTGGGAAGATGGTAAGGGCAATACTGTTTTACCATCTGTAAATGCCAGAAAAGAGGCTTCCTCCCCAATCAGACATTCTTCAATTACGACCTTTTTACCAGCAACACCAAACTCTTGTTTAACCATGATCTGTTCTAAAGCAGCCAGGGCTTTTGGAAGTGTATTGCAAATTATAACTCCTTTGCCGGCAGCCAGGCCATCGGCTTTTACCACAATCGGAGCTCCCATCTTGTGAATATAGGCTTCAGCTTTTTTAAAATTGGTGAAAGCCTTGCCAAGAGCAGTGGGGATATTATATTTATTCATAAGGGCTTTTGAAAAAGATTTACTGGATTCTATTTGAGCAGCCCGTTTAGACGCACCAAAGATCCTTAACCCCTCTTTTTCAAATTGGTCAACAATTCCTTGAGATAATGGTCCTTCCGGCCCAATGACGGTTAAATCAATACAGTTCTTTTTAGCAAATTCCAAAAGGCCTTTAATATCATCGGCATCAAGTGGCACACACTCGGCCATTTGAGCAATACCCGAATTGCCGGGGGCGCAAAATATTTTTTTTATAATTGGACTTTGAGAAATTTTCCAAACCAGAGCATGTTCACGGCCTCCTCCACCAACAACTAGGACCTTCATATTCCCTCCATTAACTTTAATTTATTATGCTGCTTATGAGCTTGAATCCCAAGCCTGATCAATTCATCCAGCAACTCGCTAAATGAAAACCCGGCCTGCCTGGCAGCCTGTGGGAACAGGCTGGTTGGCGTCATTCCGGGAATGGTATTAGTTTCCAGTACATATATCTGCTGATCAGCCAAAATCATATCTGTTCGGCTGTATCCTTTGCAAAAAAGGACTTTATGGGCTCTTATGGCATAGTCCTTTGCCTTTGCAGCAAGAACTTTATTAATTCGGGCAGGACAGATCTCCTTTGTCAAGCCGGCAGTATATTTTGCTTCATAATCAAAATAATCGTGATTTTTATCTGGAATTATTTCAATGAGCGGCAAAGCTTTTAAGCTTTCATTACCTATAATTCCGCAGGTTAGTTCAATGCCGTCAATATACTTTTCACAAAGGACAGTGCTATCATATTTAAAGGCTAAATTAATTGCCGCCTTGATTTCTTTTTTATGTTTTACAACAGACATTCCAACGCTTGAACCAGCTTCACCCGGTTTAACCACCATAGGAAATCCCGGCAGTTTTTCCAGAGCCTTTATTTCTATTTTATCGGATGGTTTTAATACAAGATAGGGAGGCACGGGAATATCAGCTTTTTCATAAATCTGTTTGGTCGCCACTTTATTCATTGCAAGGGCACTGCCCAGTACGCCAGAGCCCTGATACGGAATATCCAGTAACTCAAGCAAACCCTGAACTGTACCATCTTCGCCAAAGGGGCCGTGCAAAATTATTAAAGCAGCGTCAATATGCGGCGCATCCGCCACTATGCGGGCAATATCGGTTTGAGAATCATAGCGGGTAATCTCGTATCTATCTTTATTGAGGGCTTTAAAGACGTGATCAGCACTATTTAATGAGACTTGCCGTTCAGCCGAAATTCCGCCGGCAATAAGCGCTATATTCTGTTTACGAGTCATGACTCACTCTAATAAATGGTTTTATGAAAACCTGAAATTCTCTGGAAATACTGATGATTGCTTTATCATTTTTTGAGTTTAAGTATTTGCTGTTTAGCGATTTTAAACTCATCAAGGGTGATAAGCTTATTCTCATATAAACGAGCCAGCTCAGATATTTCTTTAACTTGTGTAGAAGTATTATTTTCTATCTGTGAAATTTTTCTGTGGCCGCTGCTATCCACGCTAAGAAGATGCTCCGGCTGAGTAATTTTAAAGGAAGCAAGACCACCAAGTATACTGACTTCCACTGCTCTGCCGTTGAAAAGCGGCAGGCTCAGCAGTTCTTTTAGCGTTTTGCCCTCTTTTTTCATGCGTTTATAAATATAGTAGCCTGAGAATATAATAAGAGATAAACACCCAAGAAATATCCAGAACATATAATTAATAATCCCGGCAAAGAAAATAACCAATAATCCCAGCCCTGCAATTAAAATAATATGCAGAGCTAATATAAAATATGCCAGCAGAATACTTTTAACATGGTTTTCCGGTTTGTTTTTAAATTTTGTCTTCATAATTTTTGGTATCTTCCAAAAATTTTCAGCAGGACTGATTTTTGGAGCGGTTAAAAACAAAAAAGATCCTTTGGCTTTAAACCGAAAAGACCTTCCGAAATTTAATAATGATGGCGATGCAGTTTATTTGATTACGGCTTGAAATGCTTTTAAAATAAGGATTTTCTATTTTGATTTTCAATAAATACCGTCATATTATTTATGCTGCACCCTAAAAATCCTTTTTATAAATTTTGAAATCTTTTTAACATAATATTTTTAGATGTTATTTATTTTTAAATTATAATATTTTTTTTTAAAAATCAAGACATCCTTTTTAATCTGCTGATCCAGGGTTCCTCGAATTTTTTGGGCATCAATCTGATAATTGAAGTTCTGCATTATGCCTCGATAGCGCACAGCTTCGATAAAGGCATTGGGCAGAAAGTGTTCCGGCTGCTCACAGCACAGTATTCCGGCCACGGATGCACGAAGGTTGCCGTTTTCCTCTTTGGACAATAGATTTCGCTTTAACAAAACGACTTCTGAAGGTTCCTGAGACCGGTAACAAACTGGTAATTTTAGCTCGAACAAACCTAACCTAAATCTGTGCGCCTACTTGTGGATGTTATTTCGTCCACGTTCCTTAATAGAAAAAAATAGTTGACATAGGAAAATAGTTGACATAAAAAGAGGACGTCTTATTATTTAGGCAGCACTAACAATATTGGGATACTTGCAGTTTATACAACTACACGAAATTTTTTGAAGGAATTAAATATTTCTTATGAAAACAAACATCTCTTCGAATAATCATATTTTTCCCCTGCGTTTGGCCGGTAGAGGTGAAAAAGTTAAAGTTATTTCTTTAAATGGTGGGAAAGGCCTCAAAGCCAGGCTCAATTCCGTGGGGCTTAATATCGGCACTAATATTGAAATTCTTGAAAACCCTGGAAACGGTAAGATACTGCTGTCCAGCCAGGGAGGACGATTCTATCTTGGAGGTGGCATGGCCCATAAAATTCAGGTGGCCATTATCTGATTTGTTAATAACAATTTGGCATCCTTATTAATATCCAAAGATAGTTTACACTTTTGACGGTTCTCGTTTTTTCGTTCCCACGCTCCAGCGTGGGAATGCATACCACATAGGGTTCCCACGCTGAAGCGTGGGAACCAGGCAAGAAGCGACATCTAAAAAGTGTAAACTAAATTTGAAGGACGCCAACAATTTTAATAAATATTTTTAACTTGCAAATATAAGAGGTGAAAATGAGTTTATTATTAGGCGATTTAGAAGTTGGTTCTACTGCCAAAGTCGTTGGGTTTTCAAAAGGTGACAAAGCTTATCGTAAAAAAGTGCTTGCCATGGGACTCACCAAAGGCACTGTTTTTGAAGTTTTACGCGTGGCGCCTTTAGCTGATCCTGTTGAGATTAAATTAAGAGGCTTTAACCTGAGTTTAAGAAAAGATGAAGCCGCGTCCGTCATAGTTGAAAAGGAGAACTAATGATGAATAAATTCATAATCGGAGTTGTCGGTAATCCAAACTGCGGCAAAACCACCCTTTTTAATGCATTAACAGGAGCCAGGCAAAGAATCGGCAACTGGCCGGGCGTTACAGTTGATCGCAAATCAGGCAATTATAACTATAATGATCAACTCATTGAAGTAGTAGATCTTCCTGGGATTTACTCATTATCAGCGTCCTCGCTGGATGAGGAAGTAGCGCGGGATTATATTCTTTCTGGTGAGCCCGATCTGATCGTAAATATTATTGATGCTTCCAATCTGGATCGCAATTTATATTTAACTGTTCAGTTGCTTGAAATGAAAACGCCTTTGATTATAGCGCTTAATATGATGGATATTGCTCTTGATAATAAAATCAAGATAGATATAGCCGCTTTTGCAAAAAAGCTGGGTTGTCCTGTTGTGCCTCTTACAGCAACCAGGGGCAAGGGGGTTGAGGATTTAAAAGCTTCTGTTAACCAGGTAGCTGGAAATCCGGTTACCCCGCAAACCCGTATCATTTATCCAGCCGAAATTCAGGATGCTGTTAAAAAATTATCTCCGATTGTTAAAAAAGCTTTAACCGGCCAGAATATTGATACAAACTGGGCTGCCATTAAACTTTTGGAGGAAGAAGAGCTTATCACTGATATGGTGGGTCCTGGCGTTGCTGATATCCTGGCCGCTGAAAACCAAAAAATTGAGGAAAAACTGGGGGATGAAGCCGATATTATTATTGCCGACAGCCGTTATGAGATGATTTCCGGCATCACCGGCGATACAGTAAAAAAAGGTGACCGTCTGACCGGATCTATTACCGGCAAGATCGACAAAATTGTTTTAAATCGGGCATTTGGTATTCCATTTTTTTTGGCTGCCATGTATCTTATGTTCATGATAACGATCAATCTGGGTGGCGCTTTTATTGATTTTTTTGATATTTTTACCGGTACTATTTTTGTAGACGGTTTTGGTGCCCTGCTCGCCTCTTTTGGCAGCCCCGAATGGTTAATCACCATCCTTGCCGGCGGTGTTGGAGGCGGCATTCAGACCATTGCCACCTTTATCCCGCCAATCGGTTTTATGTTCCTTAGTCTTTCCTTTCTGGAAGATTCCGGCTATATGGCACGAGCCGCCTTTGTAATGGATCGTTTTATGCGCCTTATCGGTCTTCCAGGCAAATCATTTGTTCCCATGCTGGTTGGGTTTGGCTGTAATGTTCCGGCAATCATGGCCACTCGCACCCTGGAAAGTCCGCGTGACAGAATATTAACCATTATGATGAATCCTTTTATGTCCTGCGGAGCTCGCTTGCCTGTTTATGCCCTTTTTGCAGCTGCATTTTTCCCAAAAGGCGGCCAAAATCTGGTTTTCGGCCTCTATCTTGTGGGCATTGGTTTTGCCATGATAACCGGTCTGGCCTTAAAGAATTCCCTGTTACCAGGGGAAACCACTCCGTTTATTATGGAACTGCCGCCCTATCATATGCCTACTGTTAAAGGGGTTATTTTTCGAGCTGCTGACCGTTTAAAGACATTTATTATACGTGCTGGAATGATAATCATTCCAATAGTAGTTATCCTGAGTTTTCTAAACTCACTGGGAACAGATGGATCTTTTGGCAATGATGACAGCGACCGATCTGCCTTAAGCTATATCGGTAAATCAATTACCCCGGTTTTTAGTCCAATGGGAATAACTCAGGAAAACTGGCCGGCTACAGTTGGTATTTTTACTGGAATTTTTGCCAAGGAAGCTGTTGTCGGCACTCTGGATGCCATGTACTCCCAGCTGGATCAAAAAGCCTCCGGCAAAGATGAAGCAGAAGAAGAGTTCAGTTTCTGGGGAGGCATAAAAGAATCATTTATCACCATACCTGAAAATCTTGGCGGAGTTGCTGGCTCTCTGTTTGATCCTCTTGGATTATCAGTAGGGGATATAAGCACTGTTGAAACAGCTGCACAAGAGCAGGAAGTAACCATGGTGACCTTTGGTTCCATGGTGAGACTGTTTGACGGCAAGATTGGAGCATTTGCCTATTTGCTTTTTATCCTGCTCTACTTTCCATGTGTTGCAGCCATTGCCGCAGTCTACCGGGAAACCAACATAAAATGGACCCTGTTTTCCGGCCTGTGGACCACTGGTCTGGCATATATGGCAGCCACTATTTTCTATCAAATAGCCACGATCAGCCGTCATCCTGTTACTTCTTTATTATGGACAGTTAGTATGGCCGGTCTTTTTTTGCTATCTATTATTTTAATGCGTTATCTTGGACAGACCAAAATTAAATCGAATCTTAACCTTTTAAATGCCCAGGTTTAAATTTCAAAACCGGTTTAGTAAAATTGGCGGTTCTTTTTTTATTGAAACAGGTGAAATAATGATTCTGATAGATCTAAAACACTATCTTGAAAAAAACAGATGCCTTTCCATTAACGATCTGGCTTTGCATTTTGACCTGCCTTGTGATGCAATACGTGGAATGCTCGATCACTGGATTGCCAAGTCCAGGGTGAAAAAAATCCTGTGCCCGGGAGAGTGCGGCAAGGGTTGCTTTAGTTGCAACGAAAGCACAAAAATGGAGTTATATGAATGGGTAGCCTAAAAAGATGAAAGGAATTTAAAAACAAATCACTATTTTTTGAGCAATGCCCGTTATTTTTTTCTTTACAAAAGAATCATTATCAGGATAAGAAAGGTTTAATTTTCAAACTGAAGTTTGAACCTTTCTTTTTTTTTGTCAAAATATCCCCTGAATCAAACTCGAAAGTTTGTTTTTACGACTGATATTAATGTTGGTGCATTGCAGCAGCGACAGGACAATCGGTTTCAACTGTTATTCTATGAATAACTATATTATCACGTCTGACAATTTTGTTGTTGATTTGGGCATAATATAACAAAATCGTAGATTATTATATGGGCGCACATAGTTTTGCATCATAATTATTAATTGATATTTTAATATGTTAAAAGATAAAATAATATTTGAGCTTTCAGGCATATCAATTGCAATATCTAAAATATTCCTAAAACGTCCCTAAAATATTTCGGAGTTGGTTATTTATCAAAAATAAAAAATAAGATAAGATGGAATATATTTATAATAAATAAGGAGAAAAAAAATGAAAAAAAAATTAGGTTATGGTTTACTACTGCTTATTTTTGGATTTAGCCTGACAACAATGGCCATTGCCGAAGAAACTCCGGCTAACTGGATTGAGTCGGTAACCATAAGCGGCTTAATTGAAGTAGAAGCTAGTTCTGAAAATGACTATGCTGATGAGGATTCAAGCGATATTGCCCTGGCTACGGCTGACATCAATGTTGATGCCGTGCTAAATGACTGGACAGCCGGTTTTGTCTGTTATTCCATGAATGATGATGGTGTAATGGAAGTTGATGAAGCAACCATCACCCTTGGAAATACTGAGAAAAATCCAATATTTTTTACAGGCGGCAAGATGTATGTGCCCTTTGGGGCTTTTGAAAGCAATATGCTTTCCGATCCTATTACGCTTGATTTAGGTGAGGTGCAAAATGATGCCCTTTTAATAGGAGCTGAAATTTCAGGTTTTAATGCTGCTGTTTATTTATTTAATGGTGAGATTGATGAAGACGGCGAAGATGATACCAACAACTGTTTTGGGGCCAGTGTTGGTTATGGTGCTGAAATTGATTCTTTAAGTTTTGCCGTTGGAGCTGATTTTATTAACAGTATTACTGAATCAGGCGGTCTTGGAGATATGATTGATGATAACGCCTTGTTGCTCGACACCTATACCGCAGGATATGCAGTGCACGGCAGTCTTATTTATGGCCCGGTCAATTTTTTTGCCGAATACCTGGCAGCTGCCGATGACCTGGAGTTTACAACCGAAACAACCGACGCTCCCAGTGCAGTTGCTCTGGAAGCAGGCTATACTTTTGAAATCGCAGGCAAAGAATCAGTTATATCGGCTGGGTATCAGTTCTCTTCAGATGCTGGTGGAATCCTGCCGGAATCCAGAGTAATCGGAGCCTTTAGCATGGCTCTGGCAGATGGGCTGGGAGTAACCCTGGAGTATAAACAGGATACTGATTATGATGTTGCAGATGGTGGAACCGACGAAGACGCCACAGCCATCACAGCTAATCTGGCTTTGGAATTCTAAATAAATCAGAACCGGTCTTTTAGGAATGGTTAATGATATTTTTTATTCCATCTCATCTTTTTTTTGCAAATTTTTGCAAAAAAAATTATTAACCTATTCCTGCAAGATCGGTTAACTTAAAATTTCCAGTTCAACTTTGGCAGCATCATCATTTCTGACAAGCAAATGATAACCTCTGGTTTTAATTTTAACCTCCCGGTCATCAATTTGTTCCAGCTCAATAACACTGCCTGGATTAATTCCCAATTCGTCAAACTGTTTTTTAACCTCCCCGCGGCTTTTTATTTTCAGCAAAGTTCCGCGTTGTCCAAGTTTCATTTTTGCAAGAGAAAGCGAATTTGTTCCTTTGCTTTTAATATATTTTTCTCTCTCCTTCATATCTTCAAGGCATCGGGCTATAGAATTTCCACAGACTTCCAGCACACCGTTTTTCTGAAAATAATCACTAAAACCTTTAATCCACTGTTCCCCTCCCCGAGGACAAATCTGAATAAATTCAACAAACCGAATAATTCTGTCAAGAACCGTATGGGACACCCCATGCTCCATTTTACAGGCTGTTTCTTCTGCCTCTTCATTTTCCACTCCAAGAATTTTTGTGAAAAAATCACACAGAACTTCGTGTCTCCTCACAATATCCCGGGCCACGTCATTTCCTTTGGCAGTAAGAGTGATTACATCATAAGGCGCATAATTAATATATCCTTTTTGGCCCAAAAGACGCAGCGCTCCGGTAACGGAGGAATTTTTGACATTAAGCCGCATGGCAATATCTTTGCTCCGCGCAGCTTGTTTTTCAGCCACAATATTGAATATAGCTTCCAGATAATCTTCCATATTTGAACTTAATGCTTTAGTTTGAGTCATTGAATCCTGCTTTATTTTGTCCTTGTTCCTTATATTTGAATAAAAATATTTATCCTGTTATCTACGGCCGATTTTTTTTAGATCAATATATTCAACCCGGCCTTTCTCACTAATAAAAGTGGTTAAAAGCCAGCTTACCAGGCTAATCATCAATGAGCCCCAGATAGCTGCCCATAATCCATGAATCCTGAATCCGGAGATAAGGCCGGAAACCATTAATAATAAAATAGCATTAATTACCAGAGTAAACAAGCCAAAGCTCAAAATATTAATCGGCAGGGTGAGCAAAAGCAGAACTGGTCTGAAAAAAGCATTTAAAATTCCAAGTATAGCAGCCCCAAAAAAAGCTGCGAAAAAACCACTGACCTGGATACCATCCATTAGATAAGATGTAATGATAATAGCACAGGTTAAAATAATCCACCGAATAAAAATACCCGGCATTTTTTTACTCCTTTCCTTTGAAAAAAAAACTGGAAAATATTAGGAACGGGGACGAATTAACCTGACCTAAATCTGTGCGCCCACTTGTGGAAGTTATTTCGTCCTCGTTCCTTATTTATCATTTTTAATTTGTTGAATATATTCCAGAGCATCCTGACTTCCAGATTGAGCGGCAATGTTGAAATCCTGCATGGCCTTGCTCTTTTCACCGGATAAAAGATAGACCCGGCCACGTCCGTAATAAAACTCGGCCTGAGACGGTTTCAGCTTTATGGCCTGATTTATAAATGAGAGAGCCTTGGAATAATCGCCCAGCTCCCCGTATGAGATTCCCATATTAAAAATTGCTGAAACATCCAGAGGATCGAGTTCAAGAGCCTTTTTATAATAAATAACAGCAGCCTTGTCATTCCCGTATGTAGAACATAATCTCCCCTGCTCTCGTAAAAAAATGGCTTCCTTTTTTTCAGGCGACGCATTGTTTTTTACACTTTTTTTTTCGTGCAACACATTTTTTTTTATCTTTTTTTTATCATTATCAATAAATTTATCAGCCAGTTTCAATCGCATCATATAATCACTCAACTTTGCTATATCTTTTTTCTTCACGGTTATTGCCGCCTGTGAACGCCCCTTATTCATTTGGCTGGTAACCTTGATATTACCGACATCCGGCAAAGGAATCTTATTATAATCTTCTTTTTCAAAAAACTCTTGCATATTGGACAGATAGGCCGCCAGATCAATTTCCATGGCCGAAGTAAAGCCCTGAACTTTGTCCTCTTTAAGACTTTTGACGATTAAAATTAATTCTTTCATTCTTATATCGTTGGGAGCAATAATAAACAGGTTGTCGACTATGGCAAGCCGTGCCGAATATTCAACCAGATGGTTATTAGCCGATTGTAAATTCGTTGGAACATCTTTGCCAACGGCTAAGAGCGGAAAACTGCTCTTAATTCCAACCACCTTATGCCCCAAAACATTGCTATCACTGGTGCGGGAAAAAGACTGAACTGTTTTTTTCTTAGATCCTTCCTGTTTTGCAAGGGGCCCGCCCATGGTATGACCATATTCCAGGAGCCAGGGTAGATAAGTTTTTTCAATAAAATTCGACTGGTCAACCTGCTTTTTTAAAACCGAAAGCATTTCAATAATCATCTGATGCTGCTTCTGATAAGAGATGCCTCCAGCAAGTTCACCAGTAAAATTTTTACTGATTGATATCAAATCCTCAAAATCTACTCCTTCTTCCTCATAAAATTTGCCAAAACTTTTTCTAACCAGCGCTGTAACGGCTTTAATATCATAACTTCCGCACATGAAAGAAATGGCGCCTTCAGGTATGTATTTACTGAGAAGAAGCGATGTTTGTCCAGGTCTGAAAATATGATCCAGCTCGGTGCTCTTTTCTGCCAGGGCGTGGAGGCCAAGCTCAATATTTTCCGAATTAAAATCAAGGCTGAGTCCAAAAGAAGCCAGTTGCTCAAATATCTCCAGCAAACTATTTGCTGTTTGAACGAAATCCGGTTTTTTAAAAGTTGAGCCGTTTATTTGCTGATTATTTTTGGGCGGTTTAGCATTTTTAATAGCCTGATCAATTTTTGAGCGATGTTGTTTCAAAATCGCCTCAATTGAAATTTCGATCATTAAGGATTTTTCAGGCTTGGAGTTGGAAATTTTTCTCAGCGCTGTTTCAGAAGCTTTGGAAATTTGAATATCAGCTCCAGGAGGTAAGGGCAGGATATAATATCCTGGCCCTGTCT
Source organism: Desulfobacterales bacterium (assembly GCA_030149585.1). Lineage (GTDB taxonomy): Bacteria > Desulfobacterota > Desulfobacteria > Desulfobacterales > JASFBJ01 > JASFBJ01. Next base: position 33,891 of record JASFBJ010000001.1, read on the forward strand.
TGGCATTATAAGCTGCCCTGAAATTTTCGTTGGGTTCAATAAATGGAATAAACGCCATACTGACCGGCGGGGTATCCATTGAAAATTCAACAGGGTTCTCAAGACCTATAACAATATGGCGAACCGGATCAATCCAGTCAGTGCCATGTAAAAACCCTTTTAGCATGCCTGTTGGCGAAATACCCTGTTTCTGGGATTTACCGGCCATGAGATCATCAATTTGAAAAAGAATATTTTCCAAATCATTAATTTTGATAATGGCAATAAATGGAGATGCCTGGTTTGGGCCGGCATGTACTGAGCAGACCCATACGCAGATAATTAAAAAAAAGATGAGGGGCAGGGTGATTTTTAATGCAATATTATTTTGCTTCATTAGATTCTCCTATGCTTATGACTGTTGCTGTTCGTTTCTATGATCCATGCTCTGATTCCAAGCGTAAAAATTCAAAGAATAAAATCCAAAACATAAATATAGATGCAAAAAATGTTCCTGATCGATATTTTACATTCAAAATACAGATTCTACAGCGCCAGCTCTGATTTTTCACTTACCCTGCGCGTTAAAAATAAATTTGTTAAGAAAATTCAAAGCCATCAGGCTTTTTTATCATCCTCCAGTTCATCTTTTTTTTTATTATCAGCTTCTGTGGAAGCATTTTTAAAATTTTTAATAGCTTTTCCCATACCACCCCCGATTTCCGGAAGTTTGCCAACTCCAAAAATGATAAGGATTATAACCAGAATGATTATTAATTCCGGCATGCCAATTCCAAACATAAGAACCTCCTGTTTTTTTTACACCCATTTTTTATATGATATTTTCGACATTATTCATTTAAAATCACAATTATTTTTAACTCATAGCAGTATGTAATGAAAGTGTCAATCTGAGACCAGGGTTAAAATCAAATCAATTTTTCAGGGCCAAGGCTTTGTGTATTCTGCTGAACTCTTGAACTTATCAGCCCGGCATGCTATAGACCGTCACATAAATAATTTCACTGCGTTATCGGTCGGAGATATATTATTAGTATTATCTTCTTTCTCTGGCCTTGTGAAATTTATTATGTGATAATCTATATATTAATAAATAATTAACTGGTTGCATTTTTTTTAACATTCTTGATATTTCAATAGACTAAATTAATTTAAGGAATATTATATCATGCCACAAAAATTTCAAGCTGATTGTCTGCCGGTTTTAATCGGCAGTCTGCCTCTTTTGGATCATCTTGCAGCAGCAGAACTAATCATGAAAAGCACACCCCAAATTCCACTTTGGGCACAGCTCCCGAATCTCCCCGGCGAAGATATGCTGACTCAGTTTCTTGATGGTTTGCCAGGGCTTGAAATTAAACCAGGGCTTGAAATTAAAAATGATAAAGCCATAATCAATACCGGCATGGCTGATTTCGATAATCAATTGCTCGATTTTTATGAAAACTATATGGCTGTTATTGATGGGCAAAAAAATATTTTCAATTCCCGCTTTTCCTTGTCTTCCAAAACAGCACCAGGCTTTTTTACACTACTTGATCAAATACCACAACTATCATCTTTAAAAGCGGTTAAAGGTCAAATTACAGGGCCTGTAACGTTTTGCACAGCTCTGACGGATCAGGATAAAAGAGCGGTTTTTTATAATGAACAGGTTCGGGATGCAGCAGTAAAAATGCTTGGATTAAAAGCTGCCTGGCAAATCAAGAAACTTGCGGTTGCCGGCTGTCCTGTAATTATTTTTATTGATGAGCCTGCTCTGGCCGGCTTTGGTTCCTCTGAGTTTATCAGTATTACCAAAGAGGATATTTCAACCTGTTTAAATGAGGTAATTGAACAAATTCATCAGGCAGGAGGCCTTGCAGGAATACATGTATGCGCCAATACAGACTGGTCCCTGGTAATGGAGTCTGAGGCTGATATTATCAATTTTGATGCCTATAGTTATTTTGATAAATTCTACCTCTATCCAGACCAGATCAAAAATTTTATGGGAGCCGGCCGCATTCTGGCCTGGGGCATTGTGCCGACCTTAAGAGGGGAAGATATTGAAAAAGAGACAGTGGCTTCCCTGGAAGCTTCCTGGATAGATAAAGCATTACAAATCGAAAAGCTTGGAATTCCCATGAAAATTCTCAAATCTCAATCTTTAATTACTCCAAGTTGTGGAACAGGCTCTTTAAGCCTTGAACATGCAAAAAAAGTGCTTATTTTAACAAATGAACTTTCTCAGAGGTTACAGGAAAGCTAAACCGCCTTTTTTGCTTATTTATATTTCAAATAAAAATTTTTGCGAGGTTGCTTGATGACGGATATTCAGACTAACAAAAAATTTTCAGAAGCCAGGGACTATGTTTTGGACGACGAGCTGGCCAGGATTGTAAATATTTCCATGGCCCTTGAAATGCCGCTGCTGCTCAAAGGTGAACCCGGCACCGGCAAAACCATGCTGGCCCATGCCATTGCGGATAATCTTCAAATGCCGCTGATTGTCCTTAATGTTAAATCCAGTATGAAACTGATTGATGCCCTTTACCAGTATGACACTCTTACCCGGCTTAATGACAGCCGCTTTGCCGATTCAACCCGGGATGTCAGCAAGATCAAAGATTATATAAAGATGGGGAAAATCGGCCAGGCCTTCAGGGCTGAGCAAAAAACCGTGCTCCTGATCGATGAGATTGATAAGGCGGATACTGATTTTCAGGATGATATGCTTGATGTGCTGGACCAGATGGAATTTGACATTATTGAAATTGATAAAACCATTCAAGCTTTAAATCGGCCGGTCTTTATTATCACCTCCAACGCCAAAAAAGATCTTTCCGATCCCTTTTTAGGACGCTGCAATTTCCATCATATTGCATTCCCAGATCAGAAAATGATGCGCAAAATAATTAAGGTTCATTTCCCGGATATAAGTTCCGAGCTTTCCGATAACGCTATCTCAACTTTTTATAAACTCAGAGAGCTGGATTCCATTGAAAAACGACCCGCCACCCGGGAATTGATCAACTGGATCAGAGCTCTTAATGTTGATTCGGATTTTAAACCCAAAAAACTGATCAAAGGTGATATTCCATTTTTAGGTGTTTTATTTAAAAAAAGTCTGGACTATCAAAAAGCTTCTACCTTTGTTAACCGCCGAAAATTATTTTAAGATAAGCCATGTTTATTAATTTTTTCTACCAGCTTAAAGAGGTCGGCATTCCAGTAAGCCCTACCTCCTTTTTAACTTTGCATAAAGCTCTGTCTATGGGGCTGGTCAATAGTATAGATGATTTTTATACGTCCGCCCGTTCCATTCTGGTCAAAAGTGAGCGCTATTTTGACCTGTTTGATCAAGTCTTTGCCCATCAAATGCATGGAGTTGAAATGCCGGATATAGAGGGCCTTGAACTGGATCAAATTGCCAGGGCCATGCTCGATGAGTGGCTTAAAAATCCCAAAGAACTGGCCGAGGCTTTAGGGTTTGATGAAAAGCAGCTCAGCAAAATGACCCCTCAAGAGTTGATAGACTATTTTAAAGAAAGGCTCAAAGAACAAACCGAACGCCATGACGGCGGCAATAAATGGATTGGTACAGGTGGCACATCTCCGGTTGGTCATTCCGGCTTTCATCCAGGCGGCATGCGTGTTGGTGGTGTTTCCCGTAATAAATCAGCTGTTAAAGTAGCCATGGAAAGAAGATATAAGGACTATTCTTTACATGGGCCATTAACCCAGGCAATGATAGGTGAAGCTCTAAAGCGACTGCGCAATCTGACCCCGTCAGGGCCCAAAGATGAGGTAAATATTGACGAGACCATCTATCAGACCATGAAAAACGCCGGTGAAATCGAAATTATGTTTGATCGGCGTTTAAAAGACCGTCTCAAGATCATTCTGGCCATTGATAATGGCGGATATTCCATGGATCCTTATATCTCAATTATTCAAACACTTTTTGATTATGCCGGTGCCCAGTTCAAGGAAATAAAAACCTTTTTTTTCCATAATACTGTTTATGATACTATCTGGAAAGATCCTACCCGGCACAAACAACCCCAAAGGGTTAACGATTTTGTTAAATTTGATCCGGAAACCCGCTTTATTCTTGTGGGTGATGCCAGTATGGCACCCTACGAACTCATGTCACGGGACGGTTCCATCTATATGAATGAAAATAGCGGAAAACCCGGTATTGATTGTTTACGTCTTATCGCCGCAACTTTCCCCCACTGCGTCTGGTTAAATCCAGTGCCGGCCCGCATGTGGGACTATACCCAAACCATTACAGCTATTCGCCATATTTTCCCAATGTTTGAGTTAACCATTGATGGTCTGGA
>JASFBJ010000035.1 GCA_030149585.1 Desulfobacterales bacterium
TAAGGCTTATTTCAGATAAAAAACCCCCACTGAAATGGAAGAAGCCAATTAATGGGATTCAGTGAGGGCTTTTGAGTTAAGAAAAACTGGTGACAGCACTCCTTGAACTCATAAAATTTTATAGCAGCAAAAAAAAAACCGGTCAATCTAAAAGAAAAAATGAGAATCATTAAAGATAAAAATGCTATTATCAGGATGTTTCATGTTCATAAAAGATATGGTGCAAAACAGGCATTAATCGATATTTCTCTTGATGTTAAAAAAAATGAATTTCTTTTTGTTAACGGCCCAAGCGGAGCAGGCAAATCCACTTTACTGCGGTTATTATATTTGGGAACCTCAGTATCGGAAGGCCAGATTCTGGTAGACGGCATTAATCTGGCCAGAATCCCGCAATCCAGCATTCCGTATTTACGTCGTAAAATTGGAATTATTTTTCAAGATTATAAGCTGATTCACACAAAAACCGTTTATGAAAATGTTGCCCTGGTCCTGGAAGCCATGGGGAAAAAGAAAGTCATAATTGATAAAAAAGTAAAAAATGTTCTTTTGACAGTGGGAATGAAAAGCAGACAAGACGCCTTGCCTCCCACTCTTTCAGGCGGGGAGCAGCAGCGGGTAGCTGTGGCCAGAGCGATTGTGGGTGATCCTAAAATTATTCTGGCGGATGAGCCCACTGGAAGTCTTGATTCTGAATCATCCCAAGCTATAATGGATTTACTGGAAAAATATTATATTCGGGGAGCCACTATTATAATTGCGACTCACGATAAATCAATAATCAAACAACCAGATGCGAAAGTTGTTGAGCTTAGCGAGGGGCGTTTGCTGAGCAATACAAAAATTTAAAAAAATAATTATTATGTCACATTATTATAAAAGGGCTGTAAAGGATATTCTTGAAAACAGGTTCCAAAATCTGGTGACGATTATTACGATTGCTTTTTCTGTGCTGATTGTCAGTGCCTTTACTCTGTTTTTTTATAATGCCGGCAATATCATAAATTCCTGGAAACAGGGAATACGAATTATGGTTTATCTCTCAGAAGGAATTACCAAAGCTCAGCAACTTGACACTAAATATCGGTTTGCCGAAATACCAGGCATTCAGGCAAGCCGGTTTATCTCAAAGCAGGAGGCTCTGGAGCTTTTGAAACAACAATTACAGCGCCAATCTCTTTTGCTTGGTAACCTAAAAGAGAATCCTTTGCCTGATGCCTTTGAAATTACTTTAAAACCCTCATCCCAAAATTATGAAAGACTGGAGTTCATTGCAAAGCGACTGGAAAATTTACCCTTTGTGGACGAAGTTGAATATGGCCAACGCTGGATGCAGGGTGTTTCAGCTGTCGTCAACCTTATCAGCATAACCGGCTATGCCTTTGGTTCTCTTTTTTTGCTTGCCTCGGTTTTTATAGTGGCCAATACTATTCGTTTGGTACTATTTTCCAGGCAGGAGGAAATCAGGATCATGAAACTGGTTGGGGCAACAAATCGTTTTATTAAAACTCCCTTTTATATCGAAGCTCTCATACAGGGAATCCTGGGTAGTTTGCTGGGGCTAATCTTTTTATATGTGGTTTATTTGTTCATTGGCACTTATTTTAAATGGGGAATAACTGCTAAAACAGTCAATATCTGTTTTTTGCCTTATGACGTTATTTTCGTTATAATTATTTCCGGTATGGGTGTTGGGATGATTGGTGGGGCAATAGCTTTAAAACAATTTTTGAAATCATGAATTAAAACCGGAAAATAATAATAATATCGCCCTGTAATATATGGCGCGGTTTTTGCTTTATTGAAAACAGCATTTAAAATTATAAAAGAGATAAATACAGATTTTTGGTTACAGGGTTTGTTTAATAACCCAATTATTGCTCCCAACTATTACTAATGATAAAAAAAATATTCAACCGATTTTTCCCGCACTTTTTTTTAACGGGATGTTTGACCCTTTTTTTATGGCCACCGTCTCTTTTCAGTATTGAGAACTTTGCAAATATCAACTCCTCGAATATAGCAAAAAAATATAGCAGCGAATTTGCAAAATCTAAAGCTGAAATTGATATCATTAACCGCCGGGAGAGGGACATTATTAATGATTTGAATTTAACCGGAAAAAAACTTAATAAAACCAGACAGATAAGTATAAAATTAAAATCCGGTCTTGCTGAAATCGAAAAAAAGCTCAGTGAAAGTTTAAATCGCGAGAAACAACTCGTAAATGAAATTCTGGTCAGCGAGATATATGTTGCCAAACGATTGAGAGCCCTTTACAGGTTAAACCAGCTTGGCCAAATCAATTTTATAGCCGGGGCCAAATCATTTTATGAAATCTTTCAACGAAAAAACAGCATTGAAAAAATTCTTTTACAGGACGAAAAGGTTTTAAAAAGTCTTGGTGATAATAAAGCTGAACTTGGTAGAATATTAGGCAATCTCAGAAAGGAAAAAGAGAAAAAAAGCAATATCCAGCGGGAGTTGAACCATCAGATTGAAAGGATGGGGCTACAAAAAAAAAAGCGGGAAAAAATATTAGCTGATATCCGTTCAAAAAAATCGCTGGAACTGGCAGCCTTAAACCTGTTAAAAGAGTCTTCCGGTAAATTGGGTCGGACTCTTAAAGGTGTTGGCGACTCAGAAAAATTACGGAAATCGATAAACTTGTCAGGTTCGAACTTTGCAGATATGAAGGGGGCTTTGAATATGCCTGTTAAAGGTAAAATTATTTCTTGGTTTGGATCCCATAAGAATTCTCATTTTAATGTTGTAAAATTTCAAAGCGGGATTAATATAAAGGCTGACCGCGGAGAACCTATCAGGGCTGTTGGGGCCGGCAAAACCATGTTTTCAAGCTGGCTTAAAGGTTATGGGAATTTGCTGGTAATTAACCACGGCAACCATTATTATACTGTTTACGCCCATCTTGAAGAGATATTCAAGGTAAAAGACGAAACCGTAGAAAAAGGTGAAGTGATTGCCACAGTAGGAGACACAGGCTCAATTACCGGATTTGGGCTGCATTTTGAAGTGCGTCATTATGGAAAATCTTTGAACCCGTTAATATGGATCAAAAAGGATAAAGGAGTTAATCTATGACTATAAAAAAAAATCGACACCTGAAAATTTGGCTTTTTCTGGTATTTGCAGTGCTAATATGGGTTTTCGGCATTGGATTTTACAGGGATATTTCAGCCAATAACGAAGAGACGTATGAGGGGCTTTCAATATTTTCAGATGTAATTGAACTGGTAGAAAAAAATTATGTGGACAAAGTTGAAACAAAAAAGCTGATAGAAGACGCTATTCAAGGAATGGTGCACAGTCTTGACCCTCATTCCAGCCTTCTGGTGCCGGAAGCCTTTGAAGAACTTCAAATAGATACTCAGGGAGAATTTACCGGCATTGGTATTCATGTAACCATGCGCGATAGTCTGGTCACGGTAATTGCACCTATTGAAGGAACTCCGGCACATAAAGCAGGTGTCAAGGCTGGTGATAAAATCGTCAAGGTTGACGGAGTTGCAACTGATGACCTCAGGGATGCTGTTAACAGGATGCGGGGACCAAAGGGAACCAGTGTTGTAATTACAATTATTCGCAAAGGCGCTCCCAAGCCCATTGAATTTGCCCTGATTCGGGATGTAATTCCCATTGAAAGTGTTCGGTCTAACATTTTAAAACCTGGTTACGGCTATGTTCGTGTTACTAATTTTCGCGATTCCACCACCCATGATCTTGTGGCTGCGCTGGAAAAGCTTGAGGCTGCTGAACCTTCTTTAAAAGGACTTATTCTGGATTTAAGAGATAATCCAGGCGGGATTCTTAACCAGGCAATCAAAATTTCAGATCTTTTTCTTGAGACCGGCGAGATTCTTTCCATTAAAGGCCGGCTTAAAAAGCATACCAGAATTTTTGAGGCCCATGCAGATAATGTTAAGCGCGCTTACCCCCTTGTAATATTAATTAACGGGGGCAGTGCCAGTGCTTCTGAAATCGTTGCCGGTGCATTGCAGGATCAAAAGCGGGCTCTTATTCTGGGAACCACCTCCTTTGGCAAAGGATCGGTTCAAACAGTAGAACAACTGCGAAACGGCTATGGGCTTAAATTCACAATAGCTCGCTATTATACCCCCAGCGGTCGATCCATCCAGGCCAAAGGTGTGGAACCGGATATCATGGTTCCCTATAAAAAAATTGATAACACTCAAGTTTTGCAGGGCCGGCGTGTTAAAGAAAGTGATCTTAAAAATCACTTGAATGCCGAGCCTGACACCGAGGACAAAAAGCCTGTTGACTCAAAAGACAACGCAAAAAAAGAGGAAAAAGACAAGAACGATCTGCAAACCATTGAGGAGGATGCTGATAGCGATTCTTTAATATTAAAAAATCTTTTATCAGATAATCAGGTAGCGCGGGCTCTGGATATTTTGATCAGTTATGAGATTTTTAAAGATTTAAAAAATGGTTAAAAAAAAGTCCCAGCCTAAAAAAAGAAAAACAAAAAGAAAAAAAAGGGTTGATTATAAATTACAGATTCTTAAAATCATAAGCGGTTTTTTTGTTTTATTATCCCTGGTGATAATGGCCGGGGTGCTGGCTCATCATTTTTTACAAAAGCCCCCTGGCTTTATGGATCTGTCACCGGCAACCCTGCAAAATACTCATAATGCCCACGACACCCAGCCGGCCTTTGAAATTTTTCCAAAAGAAAAATCAGCCGGCTTAGCTCCCAGACTGAATTATTATCCGGTTACCGGCAATTCTGCTCCTAAAGTCGCAATTATTATTGATGATTTAGGATATGATCGTAAAATCGCTGATAAATTTCTAAAACTTGACAGGAAATTGACTTTTTCCATACTTCCTTTTGCTCCATATCGGAAATCAATTACTGAGGCAATTCATAAAAAAGGCTTTGAGATTATGCTCCATCTACCATTAGAGCCCAATGAATTTCCAAAAGTTAATCCAGGCCCTGGAGCATTGCTTGTTTCAATGACACCTGCGCGGTTCATCAGCCAGTTAGAACAAGATATCGCGTCTGTGCCCTATATTAAAGGTGTTAATAATCATATGGGTTCCAGAATAACAACCATGACGCCGAAGATGAATCAAATCTTTTCGGTTCTAAAAAATAAAGGTCTTTTTTTTATTGACAGCCGGACCACTTCCGCGACTATCTGTAAAAAATCCGCTGCATCAGGTAATATTCCATTTGCACAACGGGATATATTTCTTGATCATGTGCAAAACGAAAAATTCATAAGAAAACAATTTCAACACCTTTTAAAAATAGCCGAACACAAAGGAACCGCGATTGGCATCTGCCATCCTCACCAAATTACCTATGAGGTAATAAGGCAAATACTTCCGGAGTTTGAAAAAAAGGTTGAACTGGTACCGGCCTCTTCGCTGGTAAAGACCACAGGTTGAAAATTTTGTTGTCAAAGCTTAAGCAAGTCAAATGGATATAAAAAAAAGATTATATTTTGTTTTGATAGCTGTTTTTTGCGTAATTACCTGGGGCAGTATTGGTTATTATCTGATTTTTAAAGGGCAGCCCCGCTTTGTGGATTGTCTCTATATGACAATTATTTCTCTGACAACAGTGGGATACGGAGAGGTAATTCAAATTAGCGGTAATCTGACAGCTGAAATATTTACAATGGTGTTGATTACTTTTGGTATGGGAATCATCTTATATGGGATCAGTACCTTAACTGCATTATTTATTGAAGGGGAACTCTCAGGATTTTTAAGGAAAAAAAGGATGGAAAAACAGATCCAGAAATTAAATAATCATTATATTGTCTGTGGTGGTGGAGAGACTGGTTTGCCCCTGATCAGCGAGCTTGTTAAAAACCGGGAACAGGTTGTTTTGCTGGAACAGGATGAGGAAAATATTGAACGCTGTAAGAATGTAAAAAATTTGCTTTATATTCAAGGTGATGCTACTGAGGATGAAAATCTTATTATAGCTGGAATTCATCGGGCCGCCGGAATCATCATCTGTCTGCCATCTGATAAAGACAGTCTATATATAACCATGACAGCCAGGATGCTCAGTGAAAAGATTCGCATTATCAGTCGTCTGTCCAATCAAAAGCTGAGACCAAAGCTGATCAAGGCCGGCGCTGACAGTGTTGTTTCACCAAACACAATCGGAGCCTTGCGAATGGCTTCAGAGATGATTAGGCCCACAGTGGTCAATTTTTTAGACAGCATGCTCCGAAGCAGTCAGGGCAATTTACGGATTCATCAGATAAAAATAGCCGGCAACTCCAGCAAGGTGGGAAATAAATTAGAGGATACTGGATTGCAGAAAAAATTTAATCTGTTGATTTTAGGCGCCAGAATCGGCAAAGAAGAGATCCTTTTTAATCCAGGAAACTCTTTTATAATTCAACCTGATACCACCTTGATTATTATGGGCGAAGTTGATAATATTGCTAAAGCAAAAAAGATGTTTTAAATAATGAAAGATTTATGGCAGGCAAAAAAATCTGCAAGCTGGGGCCAAGACCCCATGCAGCAGCGCATTTATACTTCCCGGCTGATCGGTCAGGAGTCTGATCTGGTGCTTCATGGTGGTGGAAATACTTCGCTGAAAACTGATTTTTGCGATTCACTTGGAGATTCCCATGAGGTGTTATATATCAAGGGCAGTGGGCAGGATTTAAAAATAATTAATGCAAAAGGTTTTTCAGTACTAAGGCTGTCGACTCTGAGAAAAATCGCTGCCCAAAAACATCTCGAAGATCTGGAACTCATCCGTTTACAGCAGGCTGCCATGCTATATTATCCAGCCCCGACTCCTTCCCTGGAAGCTGTCCTGCACGCAATTATCCCTTATGCCTATGTGGATCACACTCATGCTGATGCCGTGGTAACCATCACCAACACAATTAACGGCAAAAATCTTATCCGCAATCTTTTTGGCCCTGATGTTTTGATAATTCCCTATGTCCAGGCCGGGTTCAAGCTGGCCAGGGCTGTTTTCAGCCGGACACTTGAGCTTAACTGGCAAAAAATCAAAGCAATTATTTTAATGAATCATGGTCTGATTACTTTTGCCGATGATGCAAAAACCAGTTATCAAAATATGATTGAACTGGCTTCTCTGGCGGAAAATTATTTGCAGGAAAAGGGCGCCTTAAAAATTGCAAAAAAAAATTGTGATAAAGAAGATTTAATAACCCTTGCCGGAATAAGAAAGCAGGTAAGCAAGATTCGCTGTGCCCCTGTTTTGCTGAAATGGGATAATAGCCCTATGGCCTGTGGTTTTGCAGGCCTTTCCAATGTGGAACATCTTGCAGGACTTTGCCCTTTAACGCCTGATCATGTGATTCGCACAAAACCTGCGCCCCTGATTATTAAAGGAGACGCAGCTAAGGCACTTGCTGATTTCAAACGCTCTTATGAGGAGTATTTTAAACGCCATGCTGATTCAAAACAGATAATGCTTGATCCTGCTCCCCGCTGGGGAATCTGGCCTGGTCATGGTTTGCTTGCCTTTGGCACAACGCTTCAGGAGCGAAATATTATTTCAGATATCAGCCGTCATACTATCCGGGCTATCCAGTGGGGAGAAAAAATAGATAAGTGGCAGGCTTTGGAAAAAGAGCATATTTTTGCTATGGAATACTGGAGCCTGCAACAGGCCAAACTTTCTCAGGATAAAAATGTTCCAATATTGCAGGGTAAAATAGCTCTTGTCAGCGGTGCTGCAGGTGGCATTGGACTGGCTTGCGCCAAGGCTTTAAATGCCCAGGGCGCTGTTGTAATCGGTCTTGATCTGAATCCTGAAATCAGCCGGATTTTTAATCAACCGGATTTTATCGGCCAAATATGTGATGTTACTGATTTTGAGTCAATCAGCCGGGCAGTAAAAAAAATAATTAAAAACTTTGGTGGTCTTGATATCATAATTTCCAATGCAGGTGTTTTTTCCGCCAGTCAAACTATAGCTGAAATGGATGAAAAAATCTGGCAAAAAAGTCTGGCCGTAAATTTAACAAGCCATCAGTTGTTGCTTAAAGCCTGTGTGCCCTATCTAAAGCTTGGAATTGATCCAGCGGTTGTGTTCATAGCGTCCAAAAATGTTCCAGCCCCGGGTCCTGGGGCTGCCGCATATTCAGCAGCCAAAGCCGGCCAGACTCAGCTTGGCAGAATTGCCGCCATGGAGCTGGGCCCTTTTGGTATTCGTGTAAATATTATACATCCAAATGCCGTGTATGATACAGCCCTTTGGACCCCTGAAATTTTAGCTGAGCGGGCAGCTCATTACGGGTTGAGTGTAAAAGAGTATAAAACCAATAATATACTGAAAACCGAGGTAAGATCCAAAGATGTGGCAGCCCTTATAACCGCTATGGTGGGGCCGGCTTTTGCAAAAACCACTGGAGCTCAAATTCCAATTGACGGTGGAAACGATCGTGTGATTTAAGGATCACCTGAAAATAATTAGGAACGAGGACGAATTAACTTCCCCGTTCCTTATTAAAATTTTATAAACTATTAAAAAGGAGAAGACTAATGCCGGATATAGATGGTTTGAAAGAGGCAAAACAGTTTTATGCAGATACTCCTCAGAAAACAGAGGGCTTTTTCCTCAAAGGATCAAATTCATTGGATTGGGGCATGAAAAACAGACTGGCCAGGATTTTTAATCCAAAATCAGGCCGAACAGTTATGCTGGCCATAGACCATGGTTATTTTCAGGGCCCGACCACTGGTCTGGAACGGGTAGATTTAAATATTATGCCTTTTGCGCAGTATGCTGACACATTAATGCTAACCAGGGGTATTTTGCGCAGTATTATACCGCCTTCATATCCTAAACCCATTGTTTTACGCGTATCCGGCGGTACCAGTATTTTAAAAGAATTATCCAATGAAGATATTGCCGTTGGAATAGAGGAATCAATCCGGCTCAATGTCTGCGCTATGGCTGTGCAGGTCTTTATTGGCGGAGAATTTGAAAAAGAATCGATCATCAACATGACCAAAATGGTTGATATGGGTAATCGCTATGGAATTCCCACTTTAGCTGTAACTGCTGTGGGCAAGGACATGGCCAGAGATGCCCGTTATTTCAGGCTTGCCACCAGGATTTGTGCTGAGCTGGGAGCTCATTATGTAAAAACTTATTATGTTGAAAAAGATTTTGAAACAGTATGCGCATCTTGTCCTGTCCCCATTGTGATGGCAGGAGGGAAAAAAATTCCAGAACCAGATGCCCTGACCATGGCCTATAATGCAGTACAGCAAGGTGCATCCGGCGTTGATATGGGTCGAAATATTTTTCAGTCGGAATCACCAATTGCCATGCTAAAAGCCATAAGGGCTGTTGTTCACGAGAATGAAACCCCTGAAAAAGCTTTTGAACTGTATATGACTCTTAAAAATCAAAAAATAGAAAAATAATTAGCTGCCCTGTTTTTAAAGGCCAAAAAGTTTTAATTCTTGACTCAAAATTCGATCTAATATAAAAGCAAAATTAATTTCAGGCAGAAGCTTGAAGGCTTAATTTTTTTTCTGATCAAAAATAAAACCATGAAGGTTTTTGTACTTACCAGACGGTATGAAATCTTTGTGGTTTTTTTATATTTGAAAAGGAGAATTAAATGAAAAAGTTATTTTTTGCAGGTGTGTTCCTGGTATTTTTTGCTGGTTTGGCTCAAGCTCATTTTGGAATGGTGATTCCTTCCGATAGCATGGTAATGCAGGATGATAATCGAACAGTTGAGGTTACCCTGTCTTTTTCCCATCCCTTTGAAGGGCAGGGAATGGATCTGGTTAAACCAAAACAAATGAAAGTTGAAGCAAATGGAAAAACGAAAAATCTATTATCATCTTTAAAATCGAGAACAGTGATGGGCCATAAGGCCTGGACACTTGATTATACGGTAAAAAAACCTGGCGTGTATATGTTTTATATGGAACCAAAACCGTATTGGGAGCCAGCCGAAGATTGTTTTATCATTCATTACACCAAAACGGTTATAACGGCTTTTGGTGATGATGAGGGCTGGGATAAAGAGATCGGTCTTAAAACCGAAATCATTCCTTTGGCAAAACCTTATGGTTTATATGCTGGAAACGTGTTTCAGGGTATTGTCAAGTTAGATGGTAAGCCGGTGCCCTATGCCGAAGTCGAAGTAGAGTATTATAATCAGGACGGCAAAGCCAAGGCGCCCACTGACTATATGGTTACCCAGACCATTAAAGCCGACTCAAAGGGTGTGTTTACATATGCGGCACCGGCTGCGGGCTGGTGGGGCTTTGCTGCATTAAATACTGCTGATTATACTATAAAACAGGATGGGCAGGACAAGGATGTGGAAATGGGGGCTGTTTTATGGATTAAATTTCATGCCTGGAAGTAAGCTTATTCACTGCTGTCCGGCAGCGGTTTTTTTGCTGCCGGATATTTTGCTGAAAATGTGATCTGAAAATTTGTAGTTTTGATAAATATTGGGGAATCAATTCAATGCATATTTCTGAAGGAGTGTTGTCCGGTCAGGTACTGCTGTCAGGAGCGGCTTTGACGGCAGCCGGCACTTATCTGGGTTTTAAAAAACTGGATTATGACCAAATTGCCCAGGTGGGAATTCTTTCGTCAGCCTTTTTTATAGCATCTCTTATCCATGTAAATATCGGGCCTTCCAGTACTCATCTAATTTTAAACGGTCTTTTGGGAATAATTTTAGGATGGGCGGCCTTCCCTGCAATTCTGGTGGCCCTGATTTTACAGGCACTGTTTTTTCAGTTTGGCGGTATTACAACCTTAGGTGTCAATACTCTGAATATGGCCTTGCCTGCTGTAGTCTGTTATTATTTGTTTTCTCCCCTGCTGAACAAAAAGCCTTTGATAGTTTCAACAGCCGGCTTTGCCTGCGGTTTTCTTGCGGTTTTTCTGGCGGCAATTATGCTGGCCTTATCATTGCTGTTTACAGATGAAAGTTTTTTGGAGGTTGCCTGGCTGGTGATTATGACTCATATTCCAGTAATGATTATTGAAGGGATTATAACCTGTTTTTGTATTCAATTTTTAAAAAAAGTTCATCCAGCCCTGCTTAATAATGCGATTAAAATGATTTAAGGGGTGTTTTGAGAGTAAAAAAGCTTTAACAGATTAGAATAAGCTGTTATGCTATATTTATTATAACACAAACTCTTTTAACGAAATGGATAAACTTTATGAATGAACAGTCTGCGGAACAAAAAATCAATTTTACAGTAGATCAGAAAAATCTTTACCGGGAAGAAGGCCTTACTGATATGAAAGTTGCCTCCATCCGGTGCATGGTACCCATATTACCTGATGGCACTGATGATAAAAGCCGGGTAAATATCTACATCGGACAAACCCAGCTTATGTCACCTGAAGGGCCCTTACCTATCCAGGCCGTGCTTTCTGCCAATAATCTAAAGGAGGCCATAGCGGCTTTCCCCCAGGCCATGCAGACAGCCATGGCCAAAATGGTGGAAGAATTAAAAAAAATGCAGCAGACACAACAAAAGAAAAATGAGTCGCGTATTATAGTTCCTTAAGGCAAAGAGTCAAAGAGTGTTGGAAATTTAAGCAGTTGCATATCGAAGGCCGGCTGATCACCGGCGTATTGCTGATACCTGATGATATGCCGGCCTTTTTCTATGAGAATAAAATCGTCAGATTCATTGGTTGCAGGATTGTCGGCAGCGTCCGATCCCGTTCCGAACATTACGCTTAATATATTGGTGAGAAGATATCGGTTGTGGAGCTTTTCGCTGTTAAACCAGCAGAGCCAGCAGTTTTTCTATACTTATAACCCATGTATTATCAGGATATTTTTTAAGCTCATGTCTTTTGTCAACCACCTGAATTCCCAGAGTAGAGTGGCCAGGCAGCCATTTTCGGCGATTTACAAGCTGCCTGGACAGGCTGGTATCTCCTGATTTAACCTCCACTGCCATGACTGGATTATTATTACGGACAATTATAAAATCAATCTCTTTTTTGTCCAGAGTTCTTAAATAATGAAGGCTGTAGCAACCATAGCCCATATCTTCCAATGCCAGACAGGCACGGTAAAGATATGTTGCAGTCATGTTCTCCAGGCAGGCAGCGCCTTTTGGGGCGTAGTTCCAGTCAAGAAAATACCACTTTTTTTCTTTTTTAAGACCCCTGACCACATTTTTTGACCATGTTGTTACAGGGAAAATTAAATAAAGCCTTTTTAACTGTTCTAGCCAGCTTTTTACCGTAGTATGCGCCACTTCAAGCTCCCTGGCTATATTCGCCATGGATAGGGGAGACATAATTCTGGAGGGAAGTAAAAAAAACAGATTTTCAACCTTATCCAGCTCTAATACCCTGCTTATATCTCTAAGATCCTGTCTTATTATCAAAGTCTGGTAATCCTGATGCCATTTGCGGCTGAACCGGTGATTTTGTTTGAGAAAGGGCTCAGGAAAAGGCCCGTATTGTTTGAGGCATTTATAGGCATCTATAACATCCTGTCCAGTTGGATCTGTAATTTTTTTTCTGAAATTTTCCGCAAGTTTCTCAGGGTCTTTTTCTTTTAAAAAACAGTTCTGATCTATTTTGCCAATTACTTCAGAAATATTAAGGGGCATTAAATGAAAAAGGTTATATCTGCCCACAAGGGAATCTCCTGAACGGCGAAACATATCAAGCCGCGCACTTCCGGTAATTAAAAATCTGAAATCATCTTTAAAAAGGTCATAAACCCCCTTTAGTATATCGCGCCAGTGACCGCGTTTATGAATTTCATCAAACACTATCCAGGGCTCCTGAATACCAAGAGTCCTGGCGCAGGATTCAAAAAACCGGCTGTCAGCAAGGTAGGCCTGACGTGTTTTTATGTCATCCCAGTTGAAATATAAAGGTTTGCTGTTGCTCTTATCCAGCCATTGCCTGGCCAGCATAGTCTTGCCGACCTGCCTTGGACCGGCCAGAAATACCATATGCCGACCAATGAGGTCTTCATCAAAAGCGTAGTTTTCTACGATTCTCTGGATATATTTATCTGATTCCATATACTCATATTATAGCGATAATATGAGCGTGTCAAATCGAATTAACGAAATAGACAGCCAGTTGAGTCATGAATGCTGCATTATAAATTTTGGATTTAAATTATGGTATGTGTATTTTGCACAGGTCAAGTGTAGTCCCCGTTCCTAAACATAGTTGGAAGTCTATTCAAAAGGGGGAACAACCATGCCCCTAACATTACCTTGCTTAGATGGGAATACAGTGGAATCGGTCGAATATTTATTATAACACTATGATTTTATTTGAATATTAAGCAACTTGATAATATCTTTCGGATCATTGACGCGCATAATACGGCCTATTGGATGTGGTTTTGAGGGAGATGCTGAAATAGAAATTTTTTCAGGATCTTCAAGAAATTTTTTTATTTCAACCAATGCGTTTTTTATAAAAACATCTTTTTCCATTTTAATTTCTTTTTCGATCTTTTGAACTAAAGATTTCTTGAAATTCTCCAGGTTTGTTTGATTTTTTTGAGCTCCAAGATTCAAAAGGCGTTTTGCCAGAGAATCGTCGTTATATTTTATTTTTGCTTCGTTAAAAATAACCTGGGGAAAGGTAAAAATTAGACTGATTATTTCTTTTGGTTTAAGATTAATATTGCCTAACCGAAAACTAATATTAATTTCACCGGCATCATCAGCCCCTATCCCTATTTTTTTTATATCAAGTTCTTTTTTTTCATTATCATAAGTATAATCGGCATTTAGATTAATCATCAACTTATCATTATATCCTAATGCCTTAAGGTCATTTGCATTATTTCCGAGGTCTTTTATATTTAACTCTATTCCCCTAAATGACATTGACAAAAATGCAGGTATGTCGGATTTGTCATCTATGTCATAAATTATAATTTCATCAATTTTTATCTTTTTTTCAGCATTTGCCGGGCAGACAAGAATATCTGAAATCCGTACATCCATCCCAATAAGATCAACACTGACTTTCTTATAATCAATATCAGCAAAAACAGCAGCTTTTGCTATGGCTTCATTTATTTTTTTTTCAGCTGAGTTTGACGCGTATATTTTAATCCCTGAATAAATGGCGATCAATACCACGACAATTCCAATACTGATAATTTGTTTTTTGCTCATTAGAGTTTTTCTCCTCAAAAATTTAATGCTGCAAAATTATATTTTAACTTTTCTTTTTCTTTTTTTTAGGTCTTTTGGATTGCGGATTTTTATTTTCGGCATATTGAACACGAATATTTCGACCGTCAATCTTAGCGCCTTGCATTGATTTTAAGACGTTAGCCGCAACATTTGTTTCAACTTCAAAAAAAGAAAATTCCCGCATGATTTCTATTGCTCCAATCTTTTCAGAGCTAATTCCGGATCTATCGCATAGAGTTCGTATCACAGCGCCTTTTTTTAAATTGTCCATAGAGCCTGTATTTAAAAAAAACCGTTTTGCTTTTCCGGATTTTAAAGTTTTTTGCCGTCGCCCCTTTTTTACAGGACGATGAGCATCCTCACTTTTTTTCAGGGATATATTTATATCTTTAGAATCTTTATAATAATTAAGAAAACGGTTAAATTCAATTGAAATAAATTTCTGGATGAGCTCTTCCTTTGTCAGACCGTTCAATGTATTATAGACCAGAGGCAAAAATCGCCCGATTGATTCATGATCAACTTCAACATCTACCATTTTGTTAATCATGGAATAGAGCTGTTTTTCACAAATTGCATATCCTTCCGGAATTTTCGCGTAATTAAATTTAACACCTGCTTTTTTTTCTATAAATTCAAGTTTTCTTTTTTCGCGGGAATTGATTAAAACTATGGACGTGCCTGATTTACCTGCTCTTGCAGTTCTCCCGCTCCTGTGAGTATAGTTTTGAGCTTCATCGGGGAGTTTATAGTTGATGACATGTGTTATATCATGGACATCTATCCCGCGAGCAGCAACATCTGTTGCAATTAGAATCTGAATGGATCTGGTTTTAAATCTGCCCATGGCTTTATCTCGCAATGCCTGAGAAAGGTCACCATGAAGGGCTTCCGCATTATAGCCGTCTTTGATTAGTTTTTCCGCTATTTCCTGTGTTTCTTTTCGCGTACGGCAAAATACAAGGCCATAAATATCCGGATAATAATCAATAATTCGTTTTAATGCATGATACCTGTCTTTTTCTTTAATAATATAATTCACATGCAAAATATTTTTTGCACCACTATTTTTTTTCCCAACAGTGATTTCAACTGGATTTTGCATATATTTTTTTGAAATCTTTATAACTTCTTTGGGCATAGTTGCTGAAAACAGCCAGGTTCTTTTCTGTGGCGGGGTATTATCAAGGATGGCATCTATATCTTCCTGGAATCCCATATTGAGCATTTCATCTGCTTCATCAAGGACCACATATGAGACCTTAAAAAGCTTTGCTATTTTCCTGTTAATAAGATCAAGCAGTCTTCCTGGGGTTGCCACAATGATTTGAGCGCCTTTTTTAATCTGCTTTCTCTGCTTTTCAATACTGGCACCGCCATAAACCTCAACAATATTTGCTCCTTTTACATATTTGCATAATTTTTTAATATCATCTGAAATTTGCATACAAAGTTCCCTGGTAGGGCAAATTACCAGCCCCTGAGTATGTGTGAGATCAAAATCAATTAACTGGATCATAGGCAAACCAAAAGCTGCTGTTTTTCCTGTTCCGGTCTGTGCAAGCCCAACAAGGTCTCTGTTCCCTCCAATAATTTCAGGGATTGCCTCTGTCTGGATGGGCGTGGGCTCAACAAAGCCAAGGTCATTAACAGCTTGTAATAATTCATCAATTAAATCTAAATTTTCGAAGCTCATATTTTTTCTCAATCTATATATCGTTTAAAATATTTATAAATGGGTAGTTGTAAATATTAGGGATAAGTTAGGAACGAAGACGAAACAACTTCCTCAAATAGGCGCGCAGATTTATTCTTTGCTGCTATTCTTATTAAGTTTGTTCAGCTCTATCGATAAAATCGAATATGACCATTTTTTCCCTGTTCTGGTTTTAAACCCGCCGGCATTCAATAAATTGGCAATTTCCTTTTTAGAAATTTTTTGTTCTATATGATGTTTTGCAAACTCTATGGCTTTTTCAAATTGCTCTTTATATTTATCCTTAATGGAATATTTTTCAGGTATTATTTCATCGGCCGCCCTGTGTATAATTTCATAAGAATCAACGGCATTTATTATTTCACTCTCTTTTGCCTTATCAGCCATTTTTTTATAAACAGGACAATTTGATTCACAAGATGCTTTGAAACGGTTTTTATCACATTTGCAATTAAAAGCAACATCAGACTTATAGATATATTTGATGTTGGACTTCGTGCTGTGCCGAATTTTCGATTTGGAACTGGATGATACAGCTGATAGCATGCCGACACAATATTCAATCATCCATTCTCGGCATTCCTCTGAAGATAGTCCTGTATATTTGAACCAGGCCGCTATATACTGCGTTACGTCCTGACGGGAAGGAATGTTCTTATCTTCAGCAGAAAATCGTTCCAGCTTGAGTCCATTCGAGACCAAATCTTTAATGCATGGAAATAAGTATTTTTCATCTTTTTCAATTAATATTTTTCGTAATTTGTTCAGATACATAAGCATATATTATCAAATAGATTATAAGGTTATTTGGTTAGGAACGAGGACGAAATAACTTCCACAAGTAGGCGCACAGATTTAGGTCAGG
>JASFBJ010000218.1 GCA_030149585.1 Desulfobacterales bacterium
AAGTCTTATAATAAAAGAAAGAGGAAAGGAAATTTGTCATGGGCAAAGTGGAAGACAGTATAAAAGATTTTAAGGAGCAGCAGGCTAAAATCCTTAAAATGGGTGGCGACAAACTGGTTGCCAAACATAAGGCAAAAGGTAAATTGACTGCCCGCGAAAGATTAAACTTGTTGTTTGATCCTGGAACTTTTCGGGAGATTGATATGTTTGTCACCCACCGCTGTGTTAATTTCGGTATGGAAAAGGTTGAAATTCCGGCTGATGGAGTGATAACCGGCCATGGATTGGTTAATGGCAGACCTGTATTTGCCTTTGCCCAGGATTTTACGGCACGGGCCGGAAGTCTGGGTGAGATGCATGCAAAAAAAATCTGCAAGGTAATGGATCTGGCATTAAAAGCCGGAGTTCCTTTTGTGGGCCTTAACGATTCCGGTGGTGCACGAATTCAGGAAGGTGTGGATGCGCTTTCCGGCTATGGGAAAATATTTTTCCGTAATTCCGCGGCTTCCGGGGTTATTCCACAGATTTCAGCTATTATGGGGCCTACTGCTGGTGGCGCTGTTTATTCCCCTGCCATGACAGACTGGATTTTTATGGTTAAAAATACCAGTTATATGTTTATCACCGGTCCGGAAGTTATAAAATCGGTGACCGGCGAAAAAATCGGCTTTGAAGAGCTTGGCGGCGCTATGACCCATAACCAGAAAAGCGGAGTCGCTCAGTTTGCCTGTGAAAGCGATGAAGATGCGCTTAATAAAATAAAAGAGCTTTTGAGCTATCTGCCTTCCAATAATATGGAAGATGCGCCAGTTGTTAATACCGGGGATGATCCACGACGGGTTGATCCGGCTCTGGATACGATTATTCCGGATAATCCCAACCAATCCTATGATATGAAAGAAGTCATTCGTTCTATCGTGGATAATGGAGATTTCTTCGAACCTCATGAATATTTTGCAGCCAATATTATTGTCTGCTTTGCAAGGCTTAACGGGCGAACTATCGGGATTATCGCCAATCAACCCAGTGTGCTGGCCGGCTGTCTCGATATTAACGCTTCTGACAAGGGAACCAGGTTTATCCGGTTTTGTGATTCTTTTAATATTCCAATGTTGACCATTGCTGATGTGCCGGGCTATCTGCCGGGCAGCGATCAGGAGTGGAACGGCATTATCCGTCACGGCGCTAAACTTTTATGGTGCTATGCAGAGGCAACTGTTCCCAAATTATTACTGGTTACCCGCAAGGATTATGGAGGCTCGTATCTAGCCATGTGCGGTAAGGATCTTGGAACTGATATGGCCTTTGCATGGCCCACAGCCGAAATAGCTGTAATGGGTGCTTCAGGAGCGGCTAATGTGATTCATATCAAAGAAATAAAGGCAGCGGATGATCCGGACGCCAAGAGACAGGAAAAAATTGATGAGTATGAAAAGCTTTTTTCAAATCCCTATTGCGCTGCAAACCGTGGTCAAATTGAAGCTGTTATACTGCCTAGTGAAAGCCGGCCCCGTTTAATTGACGCTTTAGAAATCATGTGCAGCAAAAGGGAACTTAGACCGCCGAAAAAACATGGCAATATTCCTATGTGATAAATCTTCAGCAGATCTTATAGACGAGGATGTTGATAATTTATATAACTGTCAAGTATCTAACAAAAATGGTGATTTAATGGATAATAAAAAGAAAACAGCAGCTGCTATATCAGGGGTGATAAGTTATATCAAAACCAAAGAGGAAGCTACTTATCTTCAGCAGGCAGGCGGTATCGTTGAGCCGGCCGGCCAGACAGACTCTGCTCTTCAAAATAACGCAGCACCTTTCAGCCTTTGGGGCTTAAGTGGCCGGCAGGATATTATGCAGATGCGCAGCCAGATGCAAATGAAAGCTTTTCATTCTATGCAGCATAGATAAGCTGCTTGAAAAAGAAGCAATTTCTTATAAAATTTTAACCAGCTATAAAATAGGAGAAGTGATATAATGAGTGATCACAGTCAAGTAAAAATGACCGATATGAATTACGATAAAAAAAGGCCTGCGGCGGATAATCCGGTTAAAGTTATGGACCTTACTTTAC
Source organism: Desulfobacterales bacterium (assembly GCA_030149585.1). Lineage (GTDB taxonomy): Bacteria > Desulfobacterota > Desulfobacteria > Desulfobacterales > JASFBJ01 > JASFBJ01. The sequence goes on from JASFBJ010000218.1 coordinate 2,078, forward strand.
GTGATGGCCATCAGTCCCTGTTTGCTACCAGGGGGCGAACCGAAGATATGATTCCTGTTGCGGAATTAATGGATGAGGTTGGTTTCTGGGCCGTTGAAACCTGGGGCGGAGCTACCTTTGATACCATGCACCGCTTTTTAAACGAAGACCCATGGGAGAGAATCAGAACTTTGAAGCGCTATTTTAAAAAGACTCCTTTTTCAATGCTGCTTCGAGCTCAGAATCTGGTAGGTTATCGCAACTACTCGGATGATCTGGCCAAAGCCTTTGTTGATAGAGCGGCTGCCAATGGGATGGATATTTTTCGAACTTTTGATGCCTTAAATGATTACCGTAATTTTGAAACAGTTGTACCGGTGATTAAAGAGTGCGGCAAACATTTTCAGGGCTGTATCTGCTACACCATGACAGAGCCCCGCCTGGGTGGCGATGTTTATAATCTTGATTATTATATCAAGAAAGCCAAGGCGTTAGAGGCAATGGGAGCAGATAGTATCTGCATTAAAGATATGGCCGGTCTGATTGCTCCTTATGATGCTTATAAGCTTGTCAAAGAGCTGAAACAAAATGTTAAACCGCCTATTCATCTTCACAGTCATTTTACTTCCGGGATGTCTCCCATGAGTCATTTAAAAGCAATTGAGGCTGGCGTGGATATTATTGATACCTGCATGACCCCATATGCCTACCGTACATCTCATGCAGCCATTGAACCCATGGTCATGACTTTGCTGGGTACAGACAGGGATACGGGCTTTGATATTCGCCATCTGGCAAAGATCAATGAAATTCTGGAAAAAGAGATCCTGCCCAAATATAAACATCTGCTCGATACTTCCAAGGTTTCCATAATTGATATAAATGTATTATTGCACCAGACCCCAGGTGGAATGCTGTCTAATCTGGTTAACCAGTTAAGAGAGATGGATGCACTGGACAAGATTGATGAGGTCTATAAAGAGCTTCCGCGGGTTAGAAAGGATTTGGGCCAGATTCCGCTTGTTACGCCCACCAGCCAGATCGTTGGTATCCAGACGGTTAATAATGTGCTCTTTGATGATGAAAATGAGCGATATAAGATGATTACAGGCCAGGTTAAAGATCTTTGCTATGGCTTATACGGGAAAACAGCGGTTCCGATTAATCCTGATATTCAGAAAAAAGCTTTGAAAGGTTATGAGCGCGGTGAAGAGCCGATTACCTGCCGGCCGGCAGAAGTGCTGGAACCGGAACTTGCCAAAGCTCAGGAAGAGATTAAAGGGCTGGCTGTTGATTTGGATGATGAGATCCTTTACGCGATTTATCCTGTAACCGGCAAGAAATTTCTTAAATGGAAGTATGGAAAGGAAGAGCCGCCTGAATCAGTAAAGGCAAAAACTCTGGAAGAAGCTTTGGCAGAAGAAGAGCTGGTTAAAAAAGCTCTGGCCGGCGAACTTATAGAAAAACCAGCAAAAGAAGTTCCTGCCAAAGGAGAAAACAGTAGAACCTTCAATGTTTTTGTTGATGATGAATATTTTGAAGTTGGTGTTGATGAAGTGGGTGGAACCCCGCTTGTGAGCTATGTACAGCCCCAGGTTGTTCAGGCTCCTGTGGCTGCTGCCCCTCAGGCTCCGGCTGCAGCACCACAGGCTCCAGCAGCAGCGCCACCTAAGACTCCGGCGGCGGCAGCTCCAGCGGCTCCGGCTCCTGCAGACTCTGGTGCTGTTGAGGGTACCAAACTTACCGCACCCATGCCTGGAATGATCGTTAAATATGAAAAACAGGTCGGGGATACTGTAGAAGAGGGTGAAACAATGGTTATTTTGGAAGCCATGAAGATGGAAAACGCTCTGCCGGCCCCTGCAAGCGGTACTGTAAAGGCGATTAATTATGGAAGTGGTGATTCTGTTTCCAAAGATGATGTGCTTTGCGTTATCGGCTGATTATAAACCCATAGGTCGCATTATTGTGAGATATGATTTTTTATTAACAAAGGAGAAGCGGGATCATGAAGATCCATGAGTATCAAGCAAAAGAACTATTTCGTAAATTTGATATACCGGTTCCTGACGGGCAGGTGGCTTTTAATGTTGAGGAAGTCAAAGCTGCAGCAAAATCGCTTGGAAAATTTCCGGTAGTTATTAAGGCTCAAATTCATGCTGGTGGCCGCGGCAAAGGGGGAGGAGTGAAACTGGCTCAATCTCTTGATGAGGCCGGCACTCTGGCAGCTGAAATAATCGGTATGAACCTGGTTACTCACCAAACCGGTTCTGATGGGCAGGTGGTTAAAAAAGTACTGGTTGAGCAGGGACTCGATATTGCCAAAGAATTATATCTAAGTATTTTGCCGGACAGGGCAACTGCCAGTATGGTTATTATGGCCAGTGAAGCCGGTGGAATGGATATAGAAAAAGTGGCTGATGAAACACCTGAAAAAATAATCAGGGTTTATGTTGATCCTCTTTTAGGTATTCAAGCCTATCATTGCAGGGAGGTGGCCTTTGGGCTTAATATTCCCGCCCCGGCCCGCAAACAGTTTATTCAGCTTTTAACAAGCCTTTATAAGATGGCTACCACCTATGATTGTTCTTTGGTGGAAATTAATCCTCTGATATTGACAACTGCTGATAAAGTTTTAGCCCTTGATGCCAAGGTTGATATTGACAGTAATGCCCTCTATCGTCACAAAGATATTATTGAATACCGGGATACTGACGAGGAAGATCCTCTGGAGTTCGAAGCCTCAAAATCTAATTTAAATTATATTAACCTTGGAGGCAGTGGAAATATCGGCAATATGGTTAATGGTGCCGGGTTAGCAATGGCTACTATGGATATTATTAAAAAGGCCGGCGCAGAACCAGCAAATTTTCTGGATGTTGGGGGCGGAGCTGATGCAAAAATGGTGGAAAATGGTTTCCGCATTATCCTGAGCGATAAAAATGTTAAAGGGATTTTGATTAATATCTTTGGTGGTATTTTACGTTGTGATGTGTTGGCCGAGGGCGTTGTTCAGGCAGCAAAGAAAACAGGCCTTAATGTGCCGGTAGTTGTACGTATGGAGGGTACAAATGTTGAAGAGGGCCGCAGGATATTGAATGAGTCCGGTCTTACCCTGATTACTGCGGCGAATCTAAAAGATGCAGCAGAAAAAGTTGCTGAAATTACTAAATAACAAGTACCTTTTATAAAAACGAGGTAAATAAAGTGAGTATATTTGTTAATAAATCAACCCGTTTGGTGGTGCAGGGCATCACCGGTAAAGAGGGCCAGTTCCATACCCGCCAATGCGTGGCATATGGGACGAATGTTGTGGCCGGGGTGACACCTGGTAAAGCCGGACAAAAAATGGATGATGTGCCTGTGTTTAATACAGTAGGTGATGCTGTTTTAAAAACCAAAGCCAACTGCAGTATGATTTTTGTGCCGCCGCCTTTTGCGGCAGACGCAATTATGGAAGCGGCAGATGCTGGGATAGAGCTGATTATCGCAATCACTGAAGGTATTCCGGTTATTGATATGATGAAAGTAAAAAATTATATCAGGAATAAGGCCTGCCGGTTAATTGGGCCAAACTGTCCAGGTATCATCACACCAGGAGAGTGTAAAATCGGAATTATGCCTGCGCCGATTCATAAACCAGGAGGACCCATTGGAGTGGTTTCACGATCAGGGACTTTAACTTATGAGGTAGTTCATCAATTAACCATGCAGGGGATTGGTCAGACAACCTGTATTGGAATTGGAGGAGACCCTGTTAATGGAACCTATTTTATTGATTGTCTGGAAGCCTTTGAGAATGATCCGGCAACCAAAGGAATTGTTATGGTCGGAGAAATAGGCGGCAATGCTGAAGAGGATGCTTCTGCTTATATTGCCAAAAATTTATCCAAACCTGTGGTAGGATTTATAGCCGGCTTGACGGCTCCTCCAGGACGAAGGATGGGGCATGCCGGTGCCATCATTAGTGGTAAAAGCGGCACTGCTCAGGGAAAACTGGATGCCATGAAAGCTGTTGGAATCCATGTTTGTGAGAATCTGGGTACGTTAGGAGAGCTATGCGCTAAAGTGCTTATTTGATAAGGAACGAGGACGAAATAACATCCACAAGTAGGCGCACAGATTTAGGTCAGGTTTGTTTGATATAAAAGTACAAAAGTTGCAGGAATAGCGAGCTATTTCAAGATTTTT
>JASFBJ010000473.1 GCA_030149585.1 Desulfobacterales bacterium
CTCCCTTTTTTATTATTTCCACTGTCTATGCAGAATATAGGTTCCCAATGCAAAAAGCCCGATTCCTGTGCCGAGAAGTTTTAAAGCCTCGGGCCACAGAACTGCAAAACCTACATTTTTTTGAAATATAGCATTTGCTGCTATCATAAAATGCGTTGTGGGCATGAGATTGCCTATTACCTGGCATGCAGGAATCATATTTTCAACAGGCAGGAGAAGCCCTGTTAATGCTACCCCCGGGAACCAGATCACATATGATAACAGGATAGCCTGAAGCATATTGGAGCAGATGCTTCCAACAAGAACACCTATCCCGATGTTCCCAACAAGAAAAAAAGCCATAAAGAAAAAAAAAGTAATCACGCTGCCCCTGCATGGAACACCGAACCATACTGCAACGAAAAAAGAAAAAATTGTTGAAAGCAGACCTATAATTAAAGGAGCAATCGTTTTTGCAAGGGCAAACTCAACTGCCGTAATCGGCGTAACCATTAATTGATCAATTGTTCCCCGTTCTTTTTCCCTGACAATTGCCGTAGATGAAAGAACCAGACCTCCTATCAGCCCGGCCACGACAATATGGAGTATGACCACAAAATATATACTGTCCATCTCCTGGCTGTAAAATGTTCTCATATGGTTTTCAACACCGGGCATTTCAGATATTATTATACCTTGTTTATTTAACCGTTTTATTAATATCTTGTTGTTATAATCAGCTACAATCCTTTTGGCGTAACCGATACCCTGCCCTGCAAGGTTTGCGTCTGCCGCATCGCAAATATATTGAATGTTTGCAGATTCACCGGATAGTAAACGCCGGCTGAAATCAGATGGTATGACAAGAGCGTTTTTTACTTCGCCACTGTCCATCTTCTGTTTAAGTTCCTTATAATCGGCCACATAGGATTTAAGATCGAAATATTCCGTTGATACAAACTTTTCAATCAGCTCACGGCTGAACTTGCTTTGATTTGAGTCATAAACTACCATAGGAAGATGATTTGATTCAAAAACAAAGCAATAGCCTCACAGGATAATGCATGCCGTGAAATGATACAGAATAAGGCTCATTGAAACAGGATCTCTGTAAAACTGGATAAACTCTTTTTTTGTAAGACCAAGTAGTCTCAGCATGAGTTAAAACTCCTAATCAAAAAAACACGAAAGTACGAAAACACGAAAAAAGGTACTAAAATCCTGAAGAAATTTACATTATTTTTTTTCTTTTTACGCGCCATGATGAAATAAAAAATATTGTAATACAGTAAACTAAAAGTGAAAGTGCATCCTGCCAATAGGTTGAAATAGACGCACCTTTTAAAATAACCGCTCTGATAAAACCGGTAAAAAAGCGTGCCGGAAACAAACATGCATACAAACGCCAGCCATCCGGTATATTCTGAAGCGGAGAGACGGTATCTCCAAAAATAAAGGCAGGCATCAGGGTAAATACAATGCCAAGCAGCATGGCGGTGAGCTGATTTTTTGTTAAAGTTGATATAAAAAAACCAATCCCGACAGTGGCAAATACCATTAAGACTACAGCCACAAAAAGCATAAAGATATTGCCTCTAAAAGGTAAATCAAACCACCATATGCCGAATAGTATTACTAAAAAATTATCTATTCCTAAAAAAACTACATAAGGGGTCATTTTTCCGGCAATATATTCATGGGATTTTACAGGAGATGCAAAAATCTGCTGAATTGATCCTGTTTCCTTTTCTTTTACAATGGCAAGAGCAGACAAAAGAGGAACAAATCCCATGATAATTACTGAAAAGATACCTGTAACTGCAAAGGTAAAATCTCTTAAGGACTGGTTATACCAGGAACGGATTGACATTTTAACAGGTTCATAATCTACCTTTATGCCTTTTTTGTTTAAATACTGATTTATTATTTCAGCAGAATAATTCACATTAATGCCGTCTAAATAATTAATTATAAACTGTGCGCTGTTTATAAATGATCC